>JAHXGN010000033.1 GCA_019923625.1 Candidatus Nealsonbacteria bacterium | reverse complement strand
CCGCCAAAGAAAAACCCCAGTAGTAGAACCTTCGGTTCACTACGGGGCATGCTTGAAATCGTCCCCCAGTAGTACAACCTTTGGTTGACTACGGGGCATGCTTTTCGCTTCCGCTTTTTGGCGAGGCGGGCCCCGCACAAATCCCTTCGGGATTATGCGGGGTAAACTCCAGGGGGCTAGGTGGAATTTTTACCCCGTACTTCGAGCCCCGCACCAGAGCAAGCTTGGTGCGGGATAAACTCCGCGAGATAGTGGTGGGGCCGCCCGGCGGAGCCCGTTAATGAAATCGGTTCGCCCCGAACAAATTTACTTCGTAAATTTAACGGGGTAAAGATTTTTTCAAATACACACCGCCAGCTGGGAAAAGAGGTTGCTGGCCTACCGTTAACCAAAATTGAAAGCGAGGTAATCAAAAAACCATCAGTGTTAGTTGTGGCAAAAATCGCCAAAGCGTTGGATGTTTCAATAGAGGATTTAATAAAGTAAAATAAATCTATGAAAAAATTAAAAATTGCATTTTTTGAAATAGAACCCTGGGAGAAGGACTATTTAAAACCAAAACTAAAAGGTCTTGATTCTGCGTTTTTTGAAGAAAAAATAACGCCAGAGAGATTAAAAAAAATCCAGGGTGTTGATATCTTATCTCCATTTATTTATTCAATAATTGATAAGAAGATTCTTAATTCTCTAAAATCTCTGAAGTTTATCACCACCCGCTCAACTGGTTTTGATCACCTTGATTTAAAAACCTGCAAAGATAAAAACATTTTGGTTTCCAATGTGCCAAGCTACGGAGAAAATACAGTTGCTGAACATACTTTTGCTTTAATTTTGGCGTTATCAAGAAAAATTTATCCTTCTTTAGAGAAAACAAAGAAAGGTGATTTTTCATTAGAAAATTTAAGAGGTTTTGATCTAAAAGGAAAAACTTTAGCCGTGGTCGGGGTCGGTAATATTGGTCGTCATGTGATTAGAATTGCCAAAGGACTTGAAATGAATATTTTAGCTTTTGATGTCAGAAAAGATCAAAAATTCGCTCAAGAATTCGGTTTTAAATATGCCCCCCTGGATTATTTATTCAGAAATTCTGACATCATTACTTTGCATGTGCCGTATAATAAATCAACTCACCACATGATTAATTTAAAAACTTTAAAATTATTCAAAAAAGGATGCTATTTAATAAATACGGCAAGGGGCGGGATTTGCGATACTACGGCTTTATTAGAGGGTTTAAGGCAAGGAATTTTCGCCGGATTAGGATTGGATGTTTTGAAGGAGGAGTGTTTTATCAAAGAAGAAAGAGAGCTTCTGACATCTGTCTTCAAAAAGACCTGTGACCTGAAGGCCGTACTTGAAAATCACATTTTAATTAACCAACCGAATGTTATCATTACTCCTCACAACGCATTCAACAGTAAAGAGGCTCTCCAGAGAATTTTAGACACAACTATAGAAAACATCAAAGCATTTTCAACTAGCAGACCTATCAATTTAGTGGATTAACTGGAAAAAATATAATTCANGCCAAAGAAAAACTNAAATTG
>JAHXGN010000032.1 GCA_019923625.1 Candidatus Nealsonbacteria bacterium | reverse complement strand
TTGACGGCACTCCTTATACAGGTGGCGCGGTAGCAGCAGGCGCTTATACTATTACGCCAACAATCGCTGGCTTTACTGGTATGAGAATTGCTAACGTTACTTGGACTGATACTGACCATGCTACTGCTCCTGCTCATGTTATCCAGACTTGGGGCTTAGCTGACTTCAGAACTGCTCCAGTACACGTATCGCTTTAATTGGAAAGATTGAAATGAATTGAAGTTTTCCGATAGCTCAAATCGGACAAACAAAATACCCCGACTTTATGTCGGGGTTTTTGTTTTGTGTTTTTAAATATAATTTTGTATTATTTTAGTTATCCACATTTTCTTTTCTTTAAAAAAAGTGTTATTATATATTTGCTTTTTATATTATGATAAACTTTTAATAAAGGTCGAATCTTCTTTTATTGACGCATAGTAAAAAAACATAGAATAAGTTAAAAATTCACCCTCATCTTTTTTGTTTTTTAATATATAGACATAATATATAAGACCTAAAAGATGGGCAAAAAAATAAACAATGAAAAAGAAATTTTTAGTAATATCTTTAAGTCTTTTTGTTAGTTCTGCGTTTCTGGTCCAAACCGCTTTTGCCGGCATGCCATTAGCGGCTCTTACTACTTCCGGAGCCGGAATAACTGGCATTACCGGAGTTCCCGCTGGAACCGGAACCGAAGCAGGCGTTCATACTATTGTTGT
>JAHXGN010000031.1 GCA_019923625.1 Candidatus Nealsonbacteria bacterium | reverse complement strand
GTTAAGTGAAATTGCTACGGGGTCGCCCTTAAGAAACATTTATAACTTTCTTCAAATAATCAATATTTATGACAGACAAAAATAATGTAGTCGCAAAAACAATCAAGACTTATGAGGAACTTGCAGAAGATTATTACAAGACTCATTTTGATATAAATGAGATTAAAAATATTGCAGATTTTTTTATTCAAAATTTGAAAGGGCAAAAAATTTTGGATATTGGTTGTGGTCCAGGCAGGGACGCAAAGTATTTTTCTGAACATGATTTGGAAGTTACAGGAATTGACTTAACTTCCAATTTCGTAAAAATGGCTTCCCAAAATGTGCCAAATGCCAAATTTATCCAAATGGATATGAGAAACTTAGATTTTCCAGAAAATACTTTTGATGGCATTTGGGCTTGTGCTTCATTTTTACATATTCCAAAAGAAGATGCGAAAAATACTTTGCTTGGATTTAAAAAAATACTCAAACCTGCCGGACTTATTTATATTTCTGTAAAAGCTGGAACAGAAGAAAAGTTTGTTCAAAAAGAGGAATACAAAGGACGAACAAAATTTTTTGCCTTCTATACTGAAGATGAACTCAAAAATCTGATTGAGTCTTGTAATTTCAAAATTCTGAAAGTTATCATTGATAAAAAGAAAGACAATATTTGGATAAATGTTTTTGCAACTAAATAATAGACGGCGACCCCTCCGCAACTCTCCTCCTTTCAGTCGTCGGGACGTTGCACTTTCGCTCCCGTTGGTCGCTCACCTCACTTAACAGCGACTATACGGAAAGCTCGTTGCACTTCGCTTTCCCAAATTTTCTTCG
>JAHXGN010000030.1 GCA_019923625.1 Candidatus Nealsonbacteria bacterium | reverse complement strand
AAAAGTGCAGAAGAAAAAGATCAAGGAACATTATTGGTGTATATTCCGCCAACTGGAAAAGGCGAAGCAAGATATAGAACTTGGTTTAGTAGTGGAACATTGGGGAAACCAGAGCCAAAAAAATAAAAAAGAATTTGCCGCCCCATCCTTCGCCAAGGCTACGGAGGGCGAAGCAAAGAAAAACTAAAATTGGCGGTGCCTTTTAGTTAAAATCCGAACCTATTTTACGGAAAATCCCGACGCTGACTTTTAGCCCGCCGCCGCAGGCGGCGGGCAGGAAAACCCGACGGCTCGCTGGCAAAAAATCCTTCCCCCAGACCCCCTTCATTTTTTGCCCGCTCGCCAAAAAATCATCAAGAATTAAAACGCTGATTTGGGGTTTATATTATCATTGAGAGCTTAAATGATATTATTTAATCATGAATTTGCCTAAAGTAAAATTTATTGATATTCCATTACCCAAAGAGGTTGATTGGATACATGGTTTTTTATTTCAAAATAAATGGGGTTGGGGTAAATATATAATTAAAAAACACCCGGGAATTAAAAAGATTTTTTCTTTCAAGAGAGAAGCAGAGCAGATAAAATTTTTGAAAAAATATATTATTGAATTTAGAAAAGAAAATAAAAAACTAATAGAAGAAAATAAAACAAGATACCAAAAAGAATGGCAAAAAATTGAAAAAGATTTTTTCATTGTACTTCCAAAAATTTTGCAAATTGATTGGCCTCAAGATAAAACAATTAGGGCTATGATTTCTATCAACCCAATTTGCCCTCGTTTCTTAAATGATTGGAGTTTCTCTATTTTTTATAACTACAAAAAATCATCTCATGCGATGGAAGTTATTATGCACGAGTGTTGCCATTTTTTGTATTTTGAAAAATGGAAACTATTATATCCAAAAGTAAATAATAAAAAATTTGAATCGCCTTATTTAGAGTGGCATTTGAGCGAAATTTTAGCGCCAATCATCTTAGGTGACATACGAATTCAAAAAATGTTAAAACGTAAGGCAGATTTTTATACTGAACACAAAAGAATAAAAATAGGCAGCAAGGTCGCTCCTAAATATTTTAACGATTTATATAATAAAATTACCAAAAGCAAAAAATTTGATGAATTTTTAAAAGAATCTTATCTGGCAATCAAAAAAAATAGTAAATCATTTAAAATATAAACCCAAAATCAGCGTTTTAATTCTTGATGATTTTTTGGCGAGCGGGCAAAAAATGGAGGGGTTCTGAGAGAGTAAATTTTTTGCGCCCGAGCCAACCGGGTTTTCCTGCCCGCCACCGCAGGCGGCGGGCTAAAAGTCAGCGTCGGGATTTTCGGCGAAAAATGTTCG
>JAHXGN010000029.1 GCA_019923625.1 Candidatus Nealsonbacteria bacterium | reverse complement strand
AAGCAAAAAGTCCCTTACGGGACCCAATGCCGACCGGGAGACACCCCGATCCAGTAATTGTATATTAGCATAGTGTAAGAAAGTTTGTCAATCAAGGTTATCCACAGGTAAAATATCACTATTTATGCAACTGAAAATTTACCAAGAAAATGCAATTAGAAATTTATGTTAGTTTTTATTGATGAATCTGGCGATGCCGGATTAAAAATAAAAAAAGGTTCAAGCCGCTATTTTGTGATTGCTTTAGTGTCTTTCGAAGAAAATGAAGAGGCGACGGCTTGCGATCAAAGGATTGAACTTTTAAAAAGAGAGTTGAAACTTTCGCAAGGAGCGGAATTTAAATTTAACAAGTTGCGAAAAGATCAACGACTCAAATTTTTTGAGGCAGTAGCTCCTTACGCTTTTTTCTACTTTGCCATTATTATTAATAAAGAAAAATTATATGGCGATGGTTTCAAAATTAAAGAATCGTTTTATAAATATACTTGCAGTTTAGTTTTTGAAAATGCAAAACCATACTTTAAAGAGGCAATTATTGTAATAGATGGAAGCGGTTCCCGAGAGTTTAAAAGACAATTAAAAACTTATTTAAGAAAAAAGATTGGCACAAGTATAATTAAAAAAGTAAAAATTCAATCATCGCATAGCAACAATCTTTTACAACTTGCTGATATGGTGGCTGGAGCCACACATAGAAGTTTTACTAAAAAGGGCGATAAAGAAGTTTATAGAAAAGTTATAAAAGCTAAAGAAATTTATGCGCAATTTTGGCCAAAATAAAACTACCGTCTCTATCCCTTGCGGGAACGCCGCATTGGATTGCGACAGTTCGAGACGATAGCAATTCCATTATTATACTATCATTAGACCTCAATAGTTGTCAAGCTCAAAATTGTGGATAACTTATGCAACTAAAAATTTACCAAGAAAACGCAATAGACGATTTATTGACCAAGAGCAAAAGACTTTTGGGTTATTCGGGTAGCAAAAAACTGGTTTTTAAGTCGCCGACTGGTTCTGGGAAAACAATAATGATGGCGGAATTTTTGAAGCAACTGGTTGACGATAGAGAAATTAGACAATCACTCGGTTTTATTTGGACGGCTCCAAGACAACTTCACAAGCAAAGCAGAGAAAAATTAGAAGTATATTTTGAAAATAGTAGGGCGTTGGAGTGTAAATTTTTTAATGATTTGAGCGACAGAAAAATTGGCGAGAATGAGATTCTATTTTTTAATTGGGAGAGTATTAATAAAAAAGACAAAAACACGATTGTAAAAGAGAACGAACAAGAATTTTATCTGTCAAAAGTTTTAGAATTAACAAGGGAAGAGGGAAGAAAAATCATTTTAATTATTGACGAAAGTCATTATGCCGCAGGCACGCAAGATAAAAAGGGAGAACAGGCGGCGAATAAATTGCGACAAGATATAAACGCAGATTTGACGATTGAGGTTTCAGCAACACCAGTCTTAAGCGGCGATCTCTCGGTTGATGTTTTACTAGACGATGTCAAAAAAGAAGGAATGGTTAAAAAAGCGGTTGTTTTGAATGATGATTTTGATAGTTTTATTAAACAGGGAAAAATCAAAACGCAAAAATTAAGCGGCGGTAGCGAAGAATTGGTTATAGACGCGGCGATGAAAAAGAGACAGGAATTGTTAAAAGATTTTCAAAAAGAAAAAGTTAATGTAAATCCTTTAGTTTTAATCCAATTGCCTGACAGGAAAACAAGTTTAGAGGACAGAATAAGAGAACGAGTAGAAAGCATTTTGAAAAATAAATACAAAATTTCAACAGAAAAAGGCAATAATAAACTGGCCATTTGGCTATCAGGCGAACATAT
>JAHXGN010000028.1 GCA_019923625.1 Candidatus Nealsonbacteria bacterium | reverse complement strand
TTAATTTTTCATTTTTCATTTTTTTATGTGCCCCCGGAAGGACTCGCCCCGCACTATTTTTAATTTTGTGTCCCCGGAGGGATTTGAACCCCCAACCACAGTTCCGAAGACTGTTATGATATCCGTTTCACCACAGGGACAAAAGTGCGGGGTAAAAACCCTAAGGCTACTCGCCCCGCACCGAAACGAAGTTTCTGGTGCGTGGGTCCATTACGTCACGGGGGCGATTTTAAAAACATTTAACTTCTTTTATTTTACAAAGCCAATTGAAAAAAAGCAAATTTTAAAATAGAATTAAAAAAGTATGGAAATACCCAAAGAGGTAAGATTTATTATTAACGAGTTGAAAAAACAGGGTTTTGAGGCCTATATTGTTGGCGGCTGCGTCAGAGATTTTTTAAGAGGAAAGGAACCGGAGGATTGGGATATAGCTACCAATGCCGAACCAGAAGAAATTCAAAAAGTATTCCCCAAGAGTTTTTATGAAAATAAATTTCTGACGGTAACCGTTCAGACCGAGGGCGAAGACCTCAGATTAAAAGAAATTGAGATTACCACTTATCGAAAAGAAGCCAAGTACACCGACAAACGTCACCCCGATGAAATAAAATTTGCCAAAACAATTGAAGAGGACTTAGCCCGTCGTGATTTTACAGTAAATGCTATAGCCGTGGATGTTAAATCCCAAATGCCAAGCGCCAAACTCCAAACAAATTCCAAATTCGTTTTAATTGACCCTTTCAATGGCCGAAAGGATCTTAAAAATAAAATTATTCGGGCGGTGGGGAATGCCAAAGAACGTTTTAACGAAGATGCTTTAAGAATGCTCAGGGCGGTGAGATTTGCCGTTACGTTAGGTGAAAAATGGAAGATTGAAGATAAAACAGCCGAAGCGATTAAAAAAAATTCTTTCTGGCTGCAAGCGATTTCCAAAGAAAGAATTAGAGATGAATTTTTGAAAATTATTATGTCGGAAAGAGCAACAAATGGCCTGGAACTTTTAAGAGAATTTGAATTATTAAAATATATTATTCCGGAATTAGAAGAGGGTTTCGGCATTACTCAAAACAAACACCATATTTATACTTGTTATGAACATTCTTTAAGGTCTTTGGAATATGCGGTTAAAAAGAATTTTAACAAATATGTCAGATTGGCCGCCCTATTTCACGACATTGGAAAACCGAGAACCAAACAGGGTGAAGGGCTAAATTCCACTTTTTACGGACATGAAATTTTAGGAGCCAAAATGACGGCTCAGGTCTTGAACCGATTAAGATTTTCTAAAAAAGACATTGAAAAAATCGGCAAATTGGTCAAATATCATCTTTTTTATTACAATGTTGGCGAGGTTTCCGAAAGTTCGGTCAGAAGATTGGTTCGCCAGGCGGGACTGGAAAATATAGAAGAATTATTAGAGGTCAGAATGGCCGACAGAATTGGTTCCGGCGTTCCCAAAGCCGAGCCCTACAAATTAAGACATCTGCGTTATCTGATTGAAAAAGTCAGCGGAGATCCGATATCGGTTAAAACATTAAAAGTCAGCGGCAATGAGGTAATGAGAGTTTTGGGAATTTTGCCCGGCCCGAAAGTGGGTCAAATTTTAGATATTCTATTGAGTTATGTTTTGGATGAGCCGAAAAAAAACAAAAAAGAATTTTTGGAAAAAGAGATAAAAAATTTAGGAAAATTGACCGAAAAGGAGCTTAGCTCCTTGGCACAAAAGGCGCGAGAGGAAAGAGAAAAATTAGAAATGAAAAAAGATGAAATGACAAAAAAGAAGTATTGGGTAACATAGAAACAGGCCGTGGCCTAGCAGCTAAGGCGCCTCACTCGGGTTGAGGAGAT
>JAHXGN010000027.1 GCA_019923625.1 Candidatus Nealsonbacteria bacterium | reverse complement strand
GGCCAAGTACAAGGACAATCTTTTAAATTTTCCTCCTTTTTGCATTCCGCCATATATTTTTTCCTTGTTTAGTTGTGGAAGCGATAATGCGAGCTTTGACTTGCCATTTTGCCAAGAAGTCCAACTATTATTACAAAAATCCCGGCAAAAATAAACAGCATTTGGTATCCCAGAAAGCCAATAACCAACCCCGAAATTAAAGCGCCGAAAGCCACGCCCAAAGGAGCAAAAATAGTATCAATGACGCTAGCTTCTTCAGGTTCTGTTTTGAGACGTTTGGAAATTAAGCCGGAGCGAGCGGAATTACAAATCAGGGATCCGGCCGACCTGGCAATATTAATCAATAAAACGTTTAAAAAACTTAAAACAGGCAGGGCTAAACCAAAAATAATTGAAAAAAAGCCGGCAACCAGACTGCCCTGAAAAACATTTTTTTCACTGTTATTTTTTTCTAAATGTTTAATAAGTAAAAGAGACAGGGGTACAAATAAAACCGAAAAGACAGATATAAAAATTAGAATTAAATCCTGCGACCAGACCAATTGGTCTTTTAAAAATAAAACGAAAAAGGCGCGGTAAAAACCGGCTAAAAGCAAAACTGAAAAAGAAATCAGAAGAAAGGGTAAAATGGTTTTTGTTTTCAAAACCTGAAAAATTTTTTTGTAATTATCTTGAGAATCTTTCAAGTTAAAACCATCGCCTACCCGAACGTTAGCGAAGGGTGAAGAAGAGGATTTATCCTCTTCGACTAACAAGGGCTTGGCTATTTTTTTTAATTTTACAAAACAAAAAACAGCAGTAAAAAGATGAAGGATTAAACTGAAAATGAAAACGCCCGCAAAATCAAACTTCCAGATAAAAAAAGCACCAACAGCCGGAGCTACGGCATCAGCGTAAAAAGGGGCGGAATAAAACCAGCCGAAAGACCGATCAGGATTTTCTAAGTGATATCCCATTAAAATTGCCCTGATTGAAACAAAAAACAGCGCGGCCGAAATCCCTAACAAAACCTGCCAAAAATAAAATAAAACCGGATTTTGAATTAAAATCATTCCCAGAGCATAAACAGCATAGCCTAAAATTCCGACGCCGGACAGCATTGCCGGATTAATTTTATGATTTAAAAACCCGGCAATCGGAGCAAAAAGAGAAAGAGGCAGATAAATCAGAAGATAGGAGTAACCGACTTCCGGCAAAGATAAACCACGAGCAATTAAAAACAAAGGGAAATACAAAGAAAAGGATTTGTAGCCAAACATCAGAAAGAAATGAATAATGGAGGCGTCTCTGGTAATTTTCTCAATTTTGGGGAAAAGGGGCATATTGTAATATTTTACTATGGTTGTTCCTTGTTTCAAATTAAATTAAAAAAGGCGCTCGCCCTGAGATCCAGAGAGGGGGGGGTGCCTTTTTAAATTCTCTTATTATAATTTATTATAATTATTTATAATCCCTCTATTGCTTCCCGAACCCTATTTACTGCATTTCCTATTGCTTTTTGTGACGTTAATTAATTTATAGATGTCTCCGGCGCCCATTATTATCAAGACATCAAACTGCGAGCTTTCTTTAAGATAATTTAAAACTTTTTCTTTCGGCAGATAGATTACATTTTTTTTATTTATTGCTTTAACCAATTTTTCCGAGCTAACTTTCTTTTTTATGTTTTTTTCTTCCCGTCCGGCCACGTCATAAATATCAATGATTATTGTTTTATCCATCGGCGCTTGTCTAAAAACTTTTACAAAACCGGCAAACAAACAATACGTTCTATGATATTGATGGGGTTGATAAACACACCATATTTTCTTTCTCGCCCGCCTAAGTTTTCTTTCTTCACCCGCCACAAATTTCTTCGAAATTTGGGCGGGCGGGAACTTTGGCGGGTAAAGATATTTTTCTCGTGCTGCTTTCAGGGTTACCTTGATTTCTGTCGGGTGGTGAGCGTAGTCTGAAATAGTTATTATTTTTTTACCTCGCCAAATTATGGTTTTTTCTTCAAAGCGACGCCAAACACCCCTGTACTCGGACAGAGATTTAAAAGAAACTTTATCGGGAATGTTCAAAGTTCTGGCAACCATCAAAGCCGCCAAAGCATTGGAAACATTATGTTCCCCCGGAACTTTCAAAATCTTCCTCAATTTTCCCGCCTCCGGTTGCTTTAATGAATAATCTATTGATTTCGCAAGTCGATAGATTGAGTTTGCTGCCCGTTTAATGTTTTTGTCGTCTTTGTTGGCAACCAAATAACCGTCTTCTGGCAAATGTCCGATATATTTTTTAAAAGCTTTCAAAATATTGTTCAGATTTTTATAGTAATCTAAATGGTCAGCTTCAATATTGGTTAGAACAATAATTTTGGGCCAGTAATTCAAAAAGGAAGCAAAGTGTTCGTCTGCCTCGATGACAAGATATTTGGACTTGCCCACTTTGCAATTTGAATTTCCGAACTCTTTTAATTTCGTACCGACGATTACCGTTGGGTCCAATCCCGCTTTAACCAATAAGAGTCCAAGCATCGAGGTGGTGGTGCTTTTTCCGTGAGTTCCGGAAACGGCAATTGTGTAGTAGTGTTTTGTCAATTCTCCCAGGGCCTGGGGATAGGTTTGAAGATTTATTTTTCTTTTTTTAGCTTCTTTTAACTCTGGATTATCCGGCTGGACGGCAGGGCTGTAAATTACCAAATTAACCCTTTTGGGTAAATTTTCAGCTTTATGTTCGCCAATTGATATTTCCGCCCCTTTCTTTTTTAGGGCTTCGGTGATTTCCGAAGAAGCCAAATCAGAGCCAGAAACTTCGTGGCCTTTTACCAAATAGTATTGAGCCAAAGCGGAAACTCCGATTCCGCCGATACCGATAAAGTGAATTTTCATTTCCTTCATACAATTTAACTATAACAATTTTCTAAAAACAATGTCAAAATTTAGCGAACCGGCTCTCACTGGCTCTAAAGTTAAACGAGTTCAAACTTTCATTATTATTTTACCAAATCTTGTTCACCAATCAAAGAAAAGGAACTTAAGTCGCTAAAACCTTACCTCCCGACTATATACGCTTTCAGTGTTAATTATATCGCCTCTTTGACGGGCTCGGTCGCTCGCTTACGCTCGCTCCCTCGCCCTTATTTTGTATTCAAAAATGGGGTTTTTGAAGGTAAAAA
>JAHXGN010000026.1 GCA_019923625.1 Candidatus Nealsonbacteria bacterium | reverse complement strand
TCTTACACATAATAACGTATCTACTGGTAGTATAATTAATTAGTAAAAACAAGGTCAGCTCTATTTTTTCCATTATTCAAAAATCTGAAATTTCCAAATCTTTTTGTATTTCAAAAGAAAGGGCTTGACTATCATTTTGGCTTAAATTAAGGTAAAATAAGATTGTGGAAAAATTCACCCTGTTAAATGCCCTGTTAAATCTTTTGCTTTCAGCAAAAGAAAATCAAAGATTTTATTTAACAGGGCAATTTTGCCAAAGGCAAAATTATTTAACAGGGTAAAGGTCGATTTTAAAATATTGAAAAATAAAAAATTTTATTATTATGGCTCAAGGTTATTGCGTAAAATGTAAAAGCAAAAAAGAAATGAATGATGAAAAAGAAATTACTATGAAGGGAAAGGGTGGCACCAAAAGAAGGGCTTTGACCGGTGTTTGTCCCACCTGCGGAACAAAAATGTTTAGGATTTTAGGTAATCCAAAATAGAATTTCTTAATTTTTAAAAGGATTTTGGCCCCGTCCCCCAAACTGTCTGGATGTCTTTTTAAATAATTTTGATATCTTTTATTTTTCAATAATTGATTATTTAAAACAAGAGATACTATTTAGGGGGCGGGGTTTAAAATGAAAAAAAATAGAAACTCTGTTTATTTGATTTTTGGGATTTTGTTGTTTTCCAACATTTTGGCCTGGCTTTGGGTTTATGATTTAAATAATCCTGCTTTTTTAAGGGTGATTTTTTTTGATGTTGGTCAAGGTGAATCCATATTGCTGGTTAGCCCGAAAGGACACCAGGTTTTAATTGACGGCGGCCCTGATTCAAGAATTTTAGAAAAATTAGCCAAAGAAATACCTTTTTGGGACAACTCCCTTGATTTGATTGTTTTAACCCATCCCAGCTCCGACCACTTAAACGGATTGATAGCGGTTTTGGAAAGATATCAAATTAAAAATATTTTATGGACAGGAATAATAGTTGATAGTTCGGTTTATGAGGAATGGCAAAAAGCAATTAAAAAAGAGGGAGCTGAGATTTTCATTGCTCAAGCCAACCAAAGGGTAAGAATGGGAAAAAAAACTTATCTTGATATTTTGAACCCCTTAAAAAACATTGAAGGCCAAGAAATTAAAAACAGCAAAGAGATTAATAATTCATCCATAGTTGCCCGTTTGGTTCATCTTCAAAATTCTTTTTTATTTACGGCTGATATTGAAAAACCGGTTGAACAAAAATTACTTGAAAGGAAAGCTCTCTTAAACTCTGATATTTTAAAAATCGCTCATCACGGAAGCAGGACTTCTTCTTCTGAAGAATTTTTAAAATCGGTTTTGCCGAAAATGGCTGTAATTTCGGTTGGCAAAAACAACCGCCACGGCCATCCCCATCAAGAAACCTTGGAGACTTTAGTCAAGTATGATATAACCATTCTAAGAACCGACCGAGACGGCGACATTAAGATTATAAGCGACGGTAATAATTATAGAATTATTCGTTGATTCGTATATTCATAACAAATTCGTTATTCGTTGATTTATGCGATTCCCAATATTCAAAACTAAAATTAAGGGCTTAAACCAAAAATTTAATTTAACTGACCCAAAAGAGAGGGAGGAATACTTTAAATTAAAAGCCGGCCCGGAAATTAAAAAATTAAAGGAATATTTAAAAGAAAACACTTTTGTCGCTTATTTTTTGGGAAAGAAAAATTCCGGCAAAGGAAGTTATTCCAAAATGTTTGGTGAGGTTGTTGGTCAAGAATCAGTAACCCATTTTTCAATCGGCGATATGATCAGAGAGGTTGATGAAGAACTCAAAGATAAAAAAAGAAAAAAGGAGCTAAGCTCCTTTTTGGAGAAAAATTATCGGGGATTTTTATCTTTTAAAGAAATAATTTTTTTATTGGAAAATAGAAGCACTAAAGCCCTTTTGCCGACAGAATTAATTTTGACTTTAGTCAAAAGAGAAATTCAAGAAAAGAAAAAGAGAACCCTTTTTATTGACGGTTTTCCAAGGGATATGGACCAGATATCATATTCTTTGTTTTTCCGCGATTTGATCGGTTATCGGGAGGACCCCGATATTTTCATTTTAATTGATACTCCCAAAACCGTTATTGAAGAGAGAATAAAATGGCGCAGGGTTTGTCCTCTTTGCCAAATGTCCAGAAACTTAAAATTATTTCCGACTTCAAAAATCGGCTATGAAGAAGAAAAAAAAGATTTTTATTTGATTTGCGACAATTCCATTTGCCAAGAACAGAGAATGGTTTCCAAAGAGGGAGATGAGTTGGGAATAGAACCAATAAAAGAAAGATTAGAGGGGGATGAAAAATTAGTTGAACAATCATTTTCTCTTTACGGTATTCCCAAAGTTCTTTTAAGAAATTCGGTTCCCGTTCAAGAAGCCGATGGGTTGGTTGATGATTATGAAATTACGCCAAAATATATTTATCAATGGGATGAAAAAGAAAAAATTATTAAAATAAAACAAGAACCCTGGGTTGTTTTGGACGATAAAGGAATTCCTTCTTATAGTTTATTGGCGCCGCCGGTAGTCGTTTCAATGATTAAACAAATTACAGAGATATTAAACCTCTAAAATTAGAAAATAAGTTGATAGGTTTTCAACTTGACTTATCAGTTTGGAAAATTATACAATAAAAGCGGTCCTGCCTTTTCTATATTGAATTCTGATATAAGCTTTTTTTGGGAGTCAAATATGAATGTAGCCCTTGGGTTGCATCTTAGACACCCACTTGGATTATTTCAAGAATGCCCTTTTAGAATCAAGGCAGGACCACCTAAAAATCGCGAGCTAAAAGCTCGCGATTTTTAGCATATATATTAGGGTAAAGTTCGATTTCCCGGACCGATTTCAGAAGTGAGGCAATAAGTTTCAAGGCAGCTTTCGCAGGCTTGAAACTTGATTGCTGAGCTTCTGATGCTTTAAGCTAAATTACGAACAAATAGGTCCGTTTTTCAGACCTTACCCTATAATACCCCCTTCGGTTTATACTTTTCTGCATATGGTCAAAAGCGATGAACCATTTGAAGGCACATCATTAAGAGAGGTGTGATATTGGGGCCGCCCGATTATTTTTAATATCCAAAGATACGGATAAAGACCAATATCCCGACAATAACATAGTATTTGCGGGAAACGAGAAATAATAGCGCAACCTATTTTGGAAATATATTGAAGAAAAGAAATAGGAATATATTTAGACATGAGACGAAGAGTATAACAGCATTCTACCTCAAATCCTTGTTGACTAAGCAAGAGCATTAATTTCTTTGGTTCAAATCTTTGGACGTGGCCTGCTAATTTATCCCAAGAAGTCCAATATTTTTGGTGGATCGGAATAGAGAAAATGAATCGTCCGTCGGTTTTTAGCACACGGGCTACTTGCTGTAGAGCTTTTTCTGGATTCTCAAGATGTTCAAAAACTTCAAAAGCCCCGACTAAATCAAAGAATCCGTCAGCAAAAGGAAAAGGTTGTTCGGCGCTTAAAACTACTCCTTTGCCTCCTTGTTGTTCTAACTTCTCTATTGCCGCTGCGCTTGTATCTAAAAAATAAGTGCCCTGGATTGGGAATTTCGGCAATGAGCCAGGGCCGATT
>JAHXGN010000025.1 GCA_019923625.1 Candidatus Nealsonbacteria bacterium | reverse complement strand
TTAGAGATAAGCCAGGAGTAAGAGTAATTGTGCTTACAGGAACACCGCCAATACTCATTAGATTGCCTCTAATAGGCAAGCCAGGAATAGCAATGTTAGAAGTAATGCCAATTAATTCAAAAGCTCCTTGGTTGCCAGCAGTAGCAGCAACATCAGCTCTTAGGGTGTAAGTTCTTGTTTGACCGGCTGGAATAGTAATTCCTAAAGCCGGGAACAGGACTTCATGAGTGTCAGCAGAAATGGTTCTGCCAAAATCAGTTAAGCGAACGTCTCCTTCAAAAAGATAAAGAGATGGCCAGTCAGCAACTGTACCAAGACCAGTTCTCCTAAATCTCATTTCAGAGATAGTAAGCTCTCTGTTTCCAGCGGCAATGTTAACTTTCAACACTGGAACCATTTGAGCATTTTGGGCTAAAGTCGCAGAGACCGGAGTGTCAGCAGCTAAAGCAACAGCTGGTTCGGCTGGGACAACAGGAACTACTGGAACTACTGGGACAACTGGGACAACTGGGACAACAGGAACAACAGGAGGAACAGGGACGACAGGCGCAATAGCCACTAAGCCGACGAAATGGGCTCTGGTAAGAGGACCAAAAAATCCTGCAGCCGGAGAAATTTCATTTGCGGCCTGATATTTGGCTAAAGCGGCTCTGGTTAGAGGACCAAAGTGGATTGTTTCTGCTCCAGGAGAGCCGGCACCAGTTTCCGCTACCTTAAAACCTTTGGCATTCAAGAAAACCTGAAGGGCTTTGACATCTTCGCCTCGGCTGCCAATTGTTAAGTTGCGGACAATAGTGGGAACAACCACAGCTGGCACAGCTGGCACGGCTGGCAATTGAGCTTGCAAAGCAAGTAATTGGGCCTGCAGAGCGGCAATCTGGGCTTGAAGTTCAGCCACTGTCATTGCTTGGACAGTAGGTCCGGGCATCAATGTCATTACCATTGAAAATCCTATAATCAATGCAATAAATTTTTTCATTTTATTTTATTTTTTGTTTGTTAAGCGAATATTTATTTCCGTCATTATCGACCGAAATCCCTGTTTTTGGAATGTAAAAAATTTTTGTCCATCGATAAGCATTCCAAAAATTAGAACTAATGACCTTTCCATTTTAATTATTTATCAAATTATCAAAAATAGGGACGGGTACATTTTTTGAATTTATTTTTTCTTAATCGCTAAAAGGTTTTCCAATTCATCTACCCTTCCTTTTAATTCATCAAATTCTCGACGATAAACCATACCCCCTAATTTCATTTCTATTCTATCCAGTCGATTAAAAATCCGCTGATGCTGTTCAGTGTTTTCATTAAATCCTTTGGCTATCATTACCCCCAATTTATCTAATGATTTATCTAAATATTCTCTTGTTACTGGTTTATCTGCCATATAATTCCACCAACATGTGACGAGGTCTTGCTTCGCCACATTTTTGATTTTTATTCTTAATCAGTACCCGACACTGATTATTTTTAGAATTATTTATTTTGGCTCAAAGTTAAAATTTTAATCAATGCCTGAGAATAATTTCCATCTTCAAAATCTCTTTTGGCTTCTTTTAAAATTTCCGCCTGCTCTTGAGTTAAGGTTCTTTTCTCTAAATCATAAATTGCGCTTTCAATCAATTGGCTGAAGGCGGTTTCCATTTCGCTAAGAGCATTTTCGGTCTCGGAAATTTTAATTGCCAAGACCCCGACCACTCCTTCTTTGTTTTTGTCTTTCAATTCCAATTCCTCTTTTAATTTTTTGCTAGCCGAAACTATTGCTTTTCCGCTTTCCATTACCGGAATAATTTCCCGGCTGACTTGCAAAGTTTTTCTGGGTTCTTCAATTTTCATTTTCTTTAAGCCCTGGGTGGTCTGGGAAATCTGCTTTTCAAGCTCGGCCAATGCCGGAGAAAGATTTTCTATTTCTTCGGCCTCAGAAACAATCCGGTTAATTGGGTCCGACTCTTTGGGAAGATAAAAAATCAATCCGCCAATAAAAAGAATTATAACAAAAGCGCTCAAAAAAACAAGAGCCGGCCTTTGATAAAGCCGACCCAATAAATAAAAACCAATAGAGATAACAGAGGCCCGTCCTCTGTAAGTTTCCTCGCCTAAAATCTGACCTTTGGTCAAAACAACCCAGTCCTTTCTGGGTTCAATTTGCCGAAGTTGGCGAAGTTTAACAATGAGTTCTTTTTCAGTCATCATAATATATGACGAATTTCTCCCCAATTTATTACACCAGAATTCATTAATCAGTACCCGACACTACTTACCGTCATTGTTCATTTTTGTTCGCAAAGTCCGAAGACCGCGATGAAGAAGCACTCTAACTGCTCCCTCGCTTTTATCTAAAATCTTGGCTATTTCGGGTATTGAAAGGTCGTCTAAATAATGCCAGATAATGATATTTTGATAATTGGGTTTGAGGCCGCTCATCGCTTGCCTGATTTTTTCTATTTCAGAACTCAAAGCCATTTTTTCTTCCGGTCCAGGGTTTGGGTCAGTAATTGTTAAAAATTCAACTGAAACAATCTTGTTTTTTCCCTTTTCCCGATAATGGTCAATCACCAAATTGCGAGCGATTTGATATAAAAAAGCAGAAGGATTTTCAATCTCCTCACTTTTTTCCTTAAAGGCCTGCCAGCCCCGCAAAAATGTTTCGGAAGTCAGGTCTTCAGCCACCTCTTGAGAATTAACTTTTAAAAAAATAAAGCGGTATATTTTTTTAATCCATTGGTCGTAAATTTTACTAAAAATTTTACGTAAATTCGCCATATAATAGGTATGTCCTACTTCTAAAGGAGCTAAGCTCCTTTTTAGTTCTAAAGGAGCTAAGCTCCTTTTTAGTTGATAAAAAGTGTCATTTTTCTCTCCTATTCTCTCAATTATACCCTGCTTTAATAAATTCTCAAAATCTCTTCTCAAGGTTCTTTTGGAAACTTCTGGAAAAACCTGCTTCACCTGCCAGACCTGGGCCCGGCCCTTTTCTTTTAAAAACTCTAAAATCTGCCGCGAACTTTGCAGGGGTTTGACCTCTGCACTCTCTATTTTTTGCTACCTCAAAAAACTATCCAAAGCCCCCATTCATCTAAAATCTCCCGAGGACGCTAAAATCTCCCGAGGACGGGCCTCTGTTATTTTGACAGAGGACGGGCCTCTGTCAATCTTTTGTTCGGGGTTCCATTTGAACATTGGGCGACATTGGGCTAAAATCTCATCAGCCAATTCCCGCATTTTATATCTAAGAGGTTCTTTTTTCGGGAAAAAGTTAAATGTAACGAGGCCTTGCCTCGTTACATTGTTATATTATTCGATTGCTAGGTTATAAATGTAACGAGGCCTTGCTTCGTTACATTATTGTTTTTTAATTTTTATAAATTAAAACTGTAGCCAAACTGGTCTCGGCGCAAGGAATCTGAACAAAGGGGCGTCCCTGAGAAAAAGTAATAAAATGCGGCGTATTGCTTTCTAAATTTTCATAATAGCCATAAGGATGAGACCAAAGTGAGTCCCGCCAAACGAGTCCACCAAAAACAAGTTTGTTATTCACTACTAAGCCAAAACTAACATTAATGTCATCAATATAAACAGAATAAGACGCTTCAAAAAGCTCGCCCGGAACAACAAATGAAAAATTATTGGAACAGGATGGGGGACGAAGGGTGTCTACAATAATGGTTATTTTATTGGCATCGGGAAATTGAAAATGATAATACTTTACCGGCTCGGAATAAGTTACTCCTATTTTGGCAGAAATAATATCAATTGCATCTTTGAGAGTGGTGGTATGAATAGTGCCCGGGGTATAACCATTCCACTGCATTATTTTACTGGCTTCTTCTCCTCTTAAATAATAAGCGACCATCCAACCATCAAGGCCAAGATATAAATGAGGAAAATTATTTCCATTTTTATTGGGAACTTCAACTTTACCAATAACATAGGTCT
>JAHXGN010000024.1 GCA_019923625.1 Candidatus Nealsonbacteria bacterium | reverse complement strand
AAAAAATACAGAACATCCTCACTGCTTTGTAATGCAGAAATTTAAAGAAAATAACTATGATAGAAAAAACGCTGATCTTAAAGAAATACGAAACGATTTAATGGGTATTATCGGAAGCTCTAAGCCGTGGGAAGTAGTTGTAGGACAAGTTGTTGCTAATTTAAATTGGAACGAACAAACTGATTTTTCAAAAGAAGGCGGTATTTATAATTTTTTGGGTGAAAAGGTGGTAAAAAATTTATGCCCAAAAACTCGATAAATTGTTTTTGATATGTCTAAACTTTACCTACAGAACATCATAGACGACATTTCTTTTGAAAACTTGCCGGCGAATTTGAAGACAGAACAAAAATCCCTGTCCGCCAAAGCGGTAGCGACGGCGGGAATACCAAAAATTTAGATTATAAACTCATTAAGCCATTAATTTGGTGGTAGGTATAGTTATCCACACTACTATTGTAATAGGGTCTTGATAGCATTTCAGTTCCTATTATAATAGATACTGAATATAAACCTTATGGATAAAACAAAAATAGAACAATTTTATACTAAATGGCAGGCAAATCTACCCCAAAGAATTGAGGGTTATATTTATGATGAAAATAAAAGAATGCTGCCAACGCGCTTTATGTTTGCAAAATTCAAAAAGGTTATTGAAAAATTCTTAAATAATGAATTGTCGGAAATAGAAAAAGTTGTTTTAATGCCCGGCATTAGAGGCATAGGTAAAACTACACTTTTGGCGCAAACATACGCCATAGAAAAATTTTTGAAACCCAAAGACAGAAACCTTTTAGAGAACATCGGTAAGTTAGAGGAAAGGTTATATCTTGATGTTAGTCAACTGCGTTCGGACCAGATTTCTTTAAATGAGTTTTTTAATTTTTATGAAGAAATCAGGGAATTTCATTTTGAAAAGCCACAAAAAAAGATTTTAATCCTTCTTGACGAAGTTCATTTTGATGAAAATTGGGGCTTGTTTCTAAAAACTATTTTTGACAGAACAAAAGGGCACAGAGATGTTTTAGTGATAGCTACTGGTTCTTCCGCTCTTCAAATAAAAATGATTCCTGATCTTGGAAGAAGAACAGATATTTGGGAAATTTTCCCGATGAAACTTAATGAGTATTTGATTTTGAAATACGGTAAATATCCTTTGCCCGGATTATCTGATTATCTTCAAGACGCATTATTTAATTCTTCTAATGCGAATGAGGTTTTTGAAAGGTTAAAAATAAAATCACAAGAAATAAGAAAGTTTTTTGTGGAATCGGTTCCGCCAAAATCTGAAACTGACTTTTTTGAATCTGGAAGTTTTCCTTCAGCCATAAGAATTGAAAATAAACAAAAAGCGATAGAAAAAATCAAAAGCGTTATAGATGGCATTATTGCGAAAGACATTATTACTCTGCAAAAATTCAAGACACAAACTATCGCAAAAATCGGCGATCTGCTTTATCTTTTAGCGCAGTCAGATTTAATAAGTTATAGCAAACTTAAAGAAGCTCTAAAAATTGAAAGGGTAGAAACACTAGAAAGTTTGATTGAGGTTTTAGTAATGAGTGGGGTATTGGTAAAAGTGAAAACCTACGGAACAACATACGGAAGCACGAGAAAAACACCAAAGCTTCTTTTTGTAACGCCATCTCTAAGATCGGCAGTATTGAATAATATTTATTTATCAGGGATTGAGGGTAAAAAATTAGAAGATTATTTTGCTTTAATTTATTTAAAGGATTTAAAAAGCCATAGCAAATACGCGATAAATCTTTCTTATGATTTGGCTGAGGCCGGAGCCGATTTTGTATTAACTCTAAAAGATAGAAGCAATATTGTTATTGAGGTCGGCTTTAATAAAAACGAGATTGAACAAGTAAGAAATACGATGAAAAAAGTGAAAAGCCGTTATGGTTTGGTTTTTGGAAGTAGCGAATTGGAGTTGATTAATGATTCTATTGTAAAAGTCCCATTAAGATTTTTAATATTGATTTGATTATGGTTAAACAAGAAAAACGAATTCCTCTTTATCTACAAAACATCATAGACGATATTTCTTTTGAAAACTTGCCGGCAAAGTGGCAAGGATTTGATTTCGCGCAATTTTCAAAAGACAAAACACTTTTTGACTTTCAAAAGCAGGGGCTTCAAAACGCGCTAAAAGGTTTATGGCTTTATTTCAAAGATAAAAAAGAAGACAAGCAAAGTTTATACAATCACTACCAAGCAAATGATTTTACGGAAAACTTTGACTACGATTTAAAAAAGAGAGAGGGCAAAAAGACGGCAAAATATCTTTTAGAGTATGACAAGGATTATCCCGCTTCAGATTCTAAAATTCCTTTCTCGCATTTTATCAATCGGATGAGTTTTTGGATGGCGACTGGTTCGGGAAAGACGCTGATTATCGTTAAACTGATTGAACTTTTGGGCAAACTTATTGCCGAAAAAGAATTGCCGGCGCGGGATATTCTCTTTTTGGCGCACCGCGATGACCTCTTGGATCAGTTCAAAAATCATGTTGAGGAATTTAACAGCTTCAATTTTGACACAAAGATAAATCTCAAGAATTTAAGAGATTATGAAAGCGTGAAGCGCGAAAACGCCCTGCCTTTTGCCAAAAACGAGATTACGGTTTTTTATTATCGTTCCGATTTAATTTCCGATGAGCATAAAGAAAAAATCGTCAATTTCAAAAATTACGATAATAGCGGCAAATGGTACATTCTTTTGGACGAAGCCCATAAGGGCGATAAGGAAGACAGCAAACGGCAGGTTTTATACTCCATTCTTTCAAGAAACGGATTTTTGTTTAATTTCTCCGCGACATTTACCGATCCGAGGGATTTTGCGACCTGCGCCTTTAACTTCAATCTTGTGGATTTTGTTCGAGACGGATATGGCAAGCATATTTATTTGTCTTCGGCCGAAATAGACGCCTTTAGAAGTAAAAATGATTTTTCAAAATTAGAAAAACAAAAGATTGTCTTAAAAACTTTGATTCTTTTAACTTATATTCATAAATATTTTGAGAAAGTCAGAAAACACGAAGAAACTTTGTATCACAGGCCATTGCTTTTGGCATTAGTAAATTCAGTAAATAAACCGGACGCTGACTTGCAATTATTTTTTAGAGAAATTGAAAGCATTGCTCGTGAAAGGCCGAGATTGTTTGATTCGGCCAAAGAAGAAATTATTAGCGAGCTTCTGAAACATAAAAAGTATCAATTTGAAGACGATTTGGAGTTTGCTTTTGATGAAAAAGAATTTGCTAAAATCGATTATGAAAGTGTTTTGAAATATGCGTATAACGCCAAAAAACCGGGCGCAATTGAAATTTCATTTCGGCCATCCGACAAAAGTCAAGTGGCGTTTAAGCTTGTCACTTCGGACAGATATTTTGCGTTGATAAAAACCGGCGAGATGCCGCAATGGTTGAGAGACGAACTCGGGCGGTTTAATGTCAATCACCGTTTTGAGACGGAGGGATTTTTCCAAACAATTAACCGGGAGGATTCTGAAATAAATGTCTTAATGGGCTCGCGTTCATTTTACGAGGGTTGGGACTCTAATCGTCCAAACATGATTTTATTCGTTAATATCGGGGTTGGAAGCGATGCCAAAAAATTCGTTCTGCAATCGGTTGGCAGAGGTGTCCGAATAGAGCCGCAGAAATACCAAAGAAGAAGACTTAAAGAATTGCTGAATATAAAAGAAATAAAAGAGCAATTATTTAATAAAATTCAAAACCTAATTTTACCGATTGAGAGTTTGTTTGTTTTTGGAACCAAGGTTGATATTGTGGAAAAAATTATTGATTCTCTTAAACCAGAGGGACAAGAAAAAAGTTTGGGCGAAACGTTTATTTTGAATCCCGAAGCGCAAAAACATCCGCTTTTGGTGCCGGTTTATTTGGGCGAAGCGTTTATTTTGAATCCCGAAGCACAAAAACATCCGCTTTTGGTGCCGGTTTATAAAACCGCTGAAAGGATTTTTGCCGAAGAAAAAAACCCGCAAAAATATTCTATCAGTCGCGAAGATTTTGATATAACTTCGCAGTTTTATGGATTTTTAGGTGATAAAATCGCTTTAGCCAAATATGACTGTGAGGTGAAGGTTTTAAAGAAAACAAAGGAAAGCTTTTCTAGGGAAAATAAAAATAGATATTATACACTCGGCAAAAATGAACCATCACTCTTTGAGCCGGAGTTAATTCTTGACCGGATTTTTGATTATCTCGGCGTTAAAAGCAAAGAGTTTGAGAAGTTTAAGGAGTTGGAAAATGAAATCGTGCATTTCAAAAAGGTTAGATTTA
>JAHXGN010000023.1 GCA_019923625.1 Candidatus Nealsonbacteria bacterium | reverse complement strand
ATTTAAATGGCCCAAGGGCTGGCCAGCCCATCAACCCTTAGTGAAAATATTATCCTATTGCCTTAAAGAAAATCATTTCCATTTATTATTGAAAGAAATTCACAAAGGCGGTCTCTCTTTTTTTATGAAAAGATTGAGCAACGCTTTTACCGGTTTTATCAATCTAAAATATGGCGAAGTGGGTCGAGTTTTTCAAGGAGCATATAAGGGAAAAACCATTATAAAAGAAATAGAAAGCCTGCATTATCTTGACGCTTATATTCAGGCCTTTAATCCTTTTGAAGATTACCCCGGCGGGATTGAAAAGGCGCTGAAAGAGTTTGATAAAGCGTTTGAGTTTGCTCTGTCTAATCCTTTTTGCAGTTTAGGTGAGAG
Organism: Candidatus Nealsonbacteria bacterium; assembly: GCA_019923625.1. Lineage (NCBI taxonomy): Bacteria > Candidatus Nealsoniibacteriota > Candidatus Nealsoniibacteriota bacterium. Next base: position 4,468 of record JAHXGN010000023.1, on the reverse strand, counting down.
TTTTGGAAAAAGGAATTTGGAAATTATTGATAGAGATATTTTAAAAGAAATGTTTCCAGATATAGAGGCATATAAAGAATTTGCCTACGACGCTCTTTTAGTTAGAAATGCCAGAGAAGTTTTAGGCAAGTTAACAATAGAAGACTAGTGTAGTGTGGAAGACGAGTGTAGATGTCCGACATCTACACTCGGACAATCCCGACTTGCCCCGTGAAATTCTGTTTGGTATAATAAAAAAATTAAGATGATTTTTTATGAATCAAGATTTTTCTGAACTAATTCAATATTTAAATGAGAAGTTTACGCGCGTTGATCAGAGGTTTGATGAAATGAAAAAAGATTTTGTAGATCTTCAGACCTCTGTCGATGCTTATGCAAAGAAAGCTGATACCTATTTTCAAGAAATGGTTGCTTTAGCTCATAAAGTTGATCGCCACGAGAAATGGATTCATCAAATTGCCGAAAAACTCGGAATAAAGTTAGAATTCTAATTTCGGTTTTTTTGGTGGCTGACGTTGTTTATGCCGTAACTACTATTAGTACAAACATTGTCACTAGTGGTAGCTTATCTGTTGGCACCACGAGCATCTTAACCGGTAACACCACAGTAGGTGGAACCCTCGGTGAAGAACCGGGGGCTTTTGTTTTACTTTTATTATTTTGGTATAATAAAAAAATAGTTGTTTAATTTTTAAAATAAATTTTAATTCTAAAAATTAAAAACTCAACCTATGTTCCACCATCTTAAATTGAAAATTAGTTTAATAATTATACTTTCTCTTTTGGTTTTACCAGGCATTGTTAATGCTGTTTCTCTTGGTCAAAGAATTAATTTTTTTATTGAGCCCTCTTTTGACCTGGAAAAAAGAGAGCAAATTTCAGCTATTTTGACCAGAATAAGCCCTAAGCTTTATTTTTATATTGAGGCCCGGTGGTGGGAAGCCCAAAGCCCGGAGCGCCAAAGAGAAATAGATAAAGCCCTAAATTCTTTAGCCGAGGAGTTTCAGAACAGGATTTATCCAATTTTAACTTTTACTTTTGGCTCAGAACCAAAACCGGGAATTGATAGAGATGAGAGAATCACTATTTTGATTCATCCAATGGCTAAAGGAGTCGGCGGTTATTTTAATTCCGGGGATGGTTTTCCAAGATTGCAAAATCCAAAATCAAATGAAAGAGAAATGGTTTATTTAAACAGCCAACATATTGATAAGCCAAATATGAAAGCCCTTTTAGCCCACGAATTCATGCATTTGATTACTTTTAACCAAAAAGACATTTTAAGAAGGGTCTCGGAAGAAATCTGGCTCAACGAAGCCAGGGCAGAATATACTTCAACTTTATTGGGCTATGACGATGTTTATGATAATTCAAGTCTTCAAAGAAGAGTCAGAAATTTCTTAATTGATTCTTCAGATTCTTTGACCGAATGGCTGAACAGAAAACAGGACTATGGAGTAGTAAACCTTTTTATTCAATACTTAGTTGACCATTATGGAGTAAAAATTTTAGTTGATTCTTTACAATCTTCAAAAGTCGGCATTCCTTCAATCAATGAGGCCTTGGCAAAAAATGGATTTAAAGAAGATTTTTCTCAAATTTTCACTGATTGGAAAATTGCGCTTTTGGTTAATGATTGTGGATTGGGGCCGAAATATTGTTATTTGAATCCTCATCTCAGCAAATTAAAAGTTATTCCTTTAACCAATTTCCTTCCTTTTGTTGGACAGGGAACTTTAGCCGTAACTCATACGACTAAAAATTGGTCAGCCAACTGGCATAAATTCATTGGCGGCCGGGGAGTGTTAAAACTTGAATTTAATGGCTCAGATAGAGTCAATTTTAAGGTGGCTTATGTGATTGAGGATATAACTGGCAGATTGACCATTGGCTTTTTAGATTTAGACCAAAATCAAGATGGAAAAATTTATGTTTCAGATTTCAACGCTAAAAACCGCTCGCTTGCCATTCTGCCCTCAATTCAAGCTCAGATTTCAGGATTTAATGGAGAAGAAAAAAGTTTTTCTTTTTCCTGGACAGCTTCCATTGTTGAGAGAACCTCAGAACAAGAAGCCGGCCCGCGTCCAAGCCCAAATCAACGTCATTTTAGCCCAACAGAGACCCGCTCTCTGCCAGCGATTTGAAAATAATCTTTATTTTGGAATGAGAAATAATGCCGAGGTTCGCTGCCTTCAGCAATTTCTAAAAAATCAAGGCGCAGAAATTTATCCCGAGGGCTTAGTTACCGGCAACTTTCTTTCTTTAACGGTTTCCGCGGTAAAAAGATATCAAGCCAAAAAAGGAATAATCCAGACAGGATACTTTGGTCCTTTAACCAGAACAGCAGTCAACCAAGACCTCAGCCGTTAATTTGACAAGNNAAAAATAAATGGGGTCAGCTCTATTTTCCTGCGTTAACCCAGCGCAGGCAGTCATTCGCTTTCAGGAAAAATATGCCAGCGAAATTCTTGCACCCCTTGGTTTGCAAAAAGGTACGGGTTATGTAGGCTATGCCACCAGAACAAAAGTTAATCAAATCTTGGGACAATAAATTTTTTATTTGACAATTGCTCCTGATTTATTAAGATAAAAATAGTATGGTTAATCAAATTAGTAAAAATTCAATAACTATTTCCAGAAGGATGATTCAAAAAAAAGGCGGTATTGTGATTTTGGACTTAAAAGAGTACCAAAAGTTATACGAAAGAGCAGTGCCGACTTATTATTTGGAAGGAAGAGAGGCAAAAGAGTTAGATAAATTAGTTGAAGAGGGTTTAAGAGAATATCGAAAAGGGAGATGTAAAACAATAAAATCATTAGCTGATTTAGTTAAAAAAGGGACGGGTACATTTTTTCATTAGGAGTAAGGCAATAAGGTAAAAAGAAAAGAGGCAAAAAGTACCCGTCCCTTTTCGTCTCTCTAAGCGGGGTCGAAGAAGATAAATCTTCTTCTTCCCCCTTCGCTATCGCTCGGGAGGTTGACAACTTGTTGACAACTTTGAATTTTGGGAATACAATAAAGTTGTCAACCCCGCACCTATTCTTCTGAGGACTTGTGGTAATAAATAATCAAGAGCCGATAGGCGGCTTCGCCTTATGACTTTTGAATAACCCCAAACTTTCACTGGAATAGGTGCGGGGTCAACACATAACAATATGGCGATATGGAGATCAAGCCGCTTATTCTTAAAAAAATAAAAACTCAGGGAGAGGTTAATGTTGCCGATATCGTCAAAGCAACTGGTTTTTCTCGCGCCTATGTCCACAGATTTTTTCAGGAACTTAGAGACGAGGGGAAAATTATTCTTTTAGGCAGAGCCAACAAAGCGAGATATTTATTGGCTCAGAAAGAGCTTGTTGCCCGGGTAAAAAGAAAAATTCTGGATTTTCATTGTATTTTAGAAAACAAGAATATCGCCGAAGACATTGTTTTGGATAAAATTAAAAAAGGAACCGGAATTTTTTTCGGTTTGTCTCAAAAAATAGTTCAGATATTAAATTACGGTTTCACCGAAATGCTAAACAACGCCATTGAACATTCAAAATCAAGAGTGATTGAGGTGTCTGTGAAAAAGGAGAAAACAATGGTCCGTTTTGATGTTGTTGATAGGGGAATAGGAATTTTCAACAACATTAGAAAAAAGAAAAGATTAAAAAACGAATTAGAAGCAATTCAGGACTTAATAAAAGGAAAGCAGACAACTATGCCTCAAGAGCACAGCGGCGAGGGAATTTTTTTCACTTCCAAAGCGGGAGATATGCTGCTCATTCAAAGCTCTAACAAAAAGTTGATATTTAATAATATTTTAAATGATATATTTATAAAAAACATCAAGAATTTAAAGGGGACAAAAGTGACTTTTACTATCGGGCTAAAGTCAAAAAAAGACCTTAACGCGCTTTTTCAACAATATTGCGAAGATTCGTTTAAGTTCAACAAAACGGAAGTCAGGGTTGTACTTTACAAGGCGGACAGCGATTATATTTCTCGTTCCCAGGCAAGAAGAATTTTAAGCGGTCTTGAAAAATTCAAAACAATTATTCTTGACTTCCATAATCTTGACACAATTGGTCAGTCCTTTGCGGACGAGGTGTTTAGGGTTTGGAAAAATCGTCATCTCCACATTGATATTCAATGGAAAAACAGTAATGATAATATAGATTTTATGATTAAAAGAGCCCTGCCAAAATAAGTTAAAAAATGGGGTTAACTCTATTTTCCCCGAAGGACAAGCCTACGGGGTAAACTTGCCAAAGTGCCAAAGAAAGGTCAAAAATTAATAAATTAATAGATTAATTAAAAATATGGAGATTTTCTTTCTTGCCGGCTTTGTGGGCGGCGCCATAAGGGGAGTAATGGGCATTATGAAATACGTCCTTTCCTACAAAGACGTTAAAATGCAATGGGGGTATTTTGGCGGAATGGCCGCGGTTTCCGGATTAATAGGCCTGATTTCCGCCTGGCTAA
>JAHXGN010000022.1 GCA_019923625.1 Candidatus Nealsonbacteria bacterium | reverse complement strand
CTTTAAAGTTGTTCTCGACCTTTAAACGAAAGTTAAATAATTCCCTAAGTTAGTGATTAATTTTTTAATTTTTAATTATGGAAGCTGCCCCGTAGTGTAGATGTCGGACATCTACACTCTTCCATTCCTAATAGAAGACAGGCCCCTTCCAGTTATTAAAATGGAGTACCCCCATTTTCCATCTAAACTTCAATCTTTTCTTTTATAAAATTTTGGTACCAATTTTGGTATTCTTCCGGTGTTATTAAATGGATTTCAAAAGGGCTCGTAGGACCAATTTTTTTCCAAATTTTAAGGCGAATTTTACTTTTTTGCTCATTAGTTTTTAACCCCGGTGAAATAATCAAAATATCAATATCCTGGGGCACTTCATCTTTTTTTAGGACTGAACCGAAAATAAGCACCTTTACTTTTCCTAAAGGCTTTTCAACTTCCTTTTTGATAATTTTTGTCCATTTCAAATAATTCTTAAAATATTTTTCCTCTTTTTGAGCTTCCTCAATTAAAAAATCAAGCTCGCTTTTCACAGTTCTCTAAAAATTTAATTAAGTCCTCAGTAAAATTAAGCATATTTTCAATTTGATATTTGCTAAACTCAACTGGTAAATATCTAACCGTTAAATAGGCCTGCTCTAAATCCCCAATCGTGCTTGCTTTTTCTTTCAAAATCTTTTCTACTTTTTCTTGTTTTTTATAAACCTTGCCTATTCCTTTTAAAAGTTCCTTTAAAGAATGAGTTTTAGGAAATTTTCTAATTTTTAAATATAGATAATACTTTAAATAAAGTTGACTGGCCTGTTCTAAATGAAAAGCAGCCAAAGGCCATTCTTTCTTAGAAATATCATATTTACCGTTTGCCAAAAAACCTTCTGCTCTTTTTTTTAAGAAATCAACCTCTGCCATAATTTAAATAAATTAGATGTGTAGATGTCCGACATCTACATTCTTAGCGAAACGAGGTCTCTGCTACTGGGGCCTGCCCCGTAGTGTAGATGTCCGACATCTACACTCTATAAAATATTAATTATGTCTGCTTCAAATTCTGTTTTGCCCCGAATATTGCCTAAACCCTGGATTAAAATAGTCATTCCGGTTTTCAGTTGTTCCAAGCCCTTAAAGCCGATTTGCTGGTTTGCTCCGCCGAATTTCTGGACGATTGTTCTTTGGTTAAAAATTATGGTTAAGACACGGGGCGTTCTGTCAACAAAATTTTGACCATCTCCCATTATGATAAGGCGGTCTGTTTTTACTTCCTGAATAATTCCAGTGGTATTAACGACATGATGAGCGATTTGGTCTTCTATTGGAATTTTTTCTTTTTCTTCTTGAGGAACCTCGCCAATTAAGCCAGGAGTCAATAGTTTTCTTTCAATCTCTTGTTCGTCTTCTATTGGCAATAGTGGCAATGGAATTAAGTCCTGTTCAATTGGTTTTCCAGGTTGTATCTCTAAAAACACAAGACCACCAAAAACAAAAACAGCAAGAATAACAAGATAAATAATTGAATTCTTGTTTTTAAATAATTTAGCAAGGGCTATTTTAGACAGGTCTATTTTAGACAGAGCTATTTTTATTTTTGAAAAGTTTATTTTAGGCAGAGTTATTTTAGGCAAGTTTATTTTGGCCATAATTTTTTACAAAAATTTTTATTGCTGTCTTTAGTTTAACAAAAATAAAACTGAAAGGCAATGTCAAGTTATGGTGTCAGGCACGATTTTTTGGATTCGTAATATTTTTAGTGAACTGCCCGGCTGCTTTTTCTAAAAATGATTTTATTTCTCCTGGAGAACATTCTTTTCCCAAAAATTCTATTTTAAAATCTTGCAGGTCGCCAAAATAAGTGAGCTGTCCCAAAAATAATTTTTCTGAAAAAAGAACGTTAAATTTTTTCTCAGTATCAGAAATAATGTTTTTTAATTTATGTCCTTTTTTAATTATAAAAAATAAATCAACATAATCTCTATAAATCGGCCTCCTGCCTAAGGTATATGCTTTATCAGCGGCAATTTCTCTCCAATCAAAAATAGGAATTGAAAATGTTCTAATAATCGGATAAAGGGGCTTAAATGGGTAGTGGAAAAAAGTAATTTTAACTTTTGCCGAAGTGAAAAAGGTCAATTCCGTCTCAGATTCTTTAAATATTTCTATTTTTTTGCCAAAAATTTCTTTAATCTTTTTGCTAAAATCAAGGGAAATATTTTCTCTGGTGAAAATGTCAAAATCAAAAGATCTTCGATGTCGCAGCTGAAAAGCTAAAGCAGTGCCTCCGGCCAAAATTCCAATTTGTTTAAAGGGAAGCAGTTTGGCAAAAACTGCTTTCTGGGTCGGGGTTAAAACTTCGTTAATAAATAGAACTGACATAATCTTTTGAGGAAAATGGTTTTTCTTTGAGACCCAAAACTATATTCTTAATAAAATTAAAAGTTGGAAAATTATAGACCTTCATCGGAGAGGCCTCAAAAACTCTTTTAATCTCTCTTTTAGAATAAACTTCAAACAGCCAGCGGATTTGCTCCAATGTGCCGTAGCTCAAAACCTGATGGATAATATAAACTTTATCTTTTTCCAAGTCCAAATTTTTAACATTAACTGACCACAAAATACCTTGAAAACTTGAGGGAATCGTTCTTATTTTTTTAGTTGTTGATGTTTTCATTTAATAATTATATCAAAAATACGAATTTAGAAAAGCCGAGCGGTTGTTGAAGTCGCCTTTCCATAATTTATCTTTTTTAGTATAATTTAAGCTGTAAATAAGAATGTAGATGTGTAAAAATGTAGATGTGTAAAAATGTAGATGTGTAAGAATGTAGATTAAGAATGTACTCGAAATAAATGCCATGGCATTTATTTCAAGTCTTTATGTAATGTAGATTAATGTAGATGTCGGACAACACATCTAAATCTACATCTAATCTAATATGTAAAAACCATAAAAGGTCGGCTTGATTAATAAAAATTAATTCATCCTGTTAAATAACCCAGCCCTTTTTGCGAAAAGGGCGGGGTTGTCGTAAAGCGGCATTTAACGGGGTAAAAAAAATGGAAGAATTAAAACTAAATAAATTAAAAGTCGGCAAGCGGTTTTTATTTCTTTTGGCAATAGCTCTTTTAGTTTTTCTTTCCTCTTATCTGGCTTTTGCCTTTGCTAAAAAGGTTTTTCCTTTTTCAGCCCCAAAATGGCAGGTGGTTCAATTAATTAATGGCGATGTTTTTTACGGACGACTAAGAACTTTTCCCTGCTGTCTTTTGAGAAATGTTTATGTTATTCAGCAGGTTCCGGCGACAGAAGAAGAGGCGCCTGCCCCCCAATTAATTCCCTTTAACACTTTCTTTTTCAGACCGGAAAACGCCATCCGTCTTTCAAAAGAGAAAATTTTATGGTGGGCGAATTTGACCGAAGATAGCCCTATTCTTCAAACAATAAGGGCTCAGGAATAATGCCTGTCTGTAAAAGTTTGACGTTGTCAGACCTCTTTTGAATTTCCAAGCGTGATGTCCAATATCTACACTTTTCCATTTCCAATAAGAAGAAACAATAGGAAGAAAGGGAAAAATAGGGAAAATAAGTCCCTAATTCCCCTAGTTCCCAGTGGTTTCGCCTCATCGCTTTCAATAAGGACAAACTTTGACTGAAATATAGCCGTTCGTTAACCGTCGTTAACCTTTAGTTCTTTCTCATACTTTCTAAAATTCCTAAAGCCAAAAAAATCGTAATTAAGCCGGAGCCGCCGTAGCCGACCAATGGTAAAGAAATTCCAATTACTGGTAAAATGCCAAGGTTTGTTCCGATATGAATAAAAATTTGAGAGACCAAAACAGTTGCCAAGCCCAAAGCGAATAACCGGGAGAAATTGGTTTCTGATTGAACAGCAATTTTTATTATTCGCCAGATTAAAAGCGAAAAAAGAAAAAATAGTAAAAAAATTCCGATTAGGCCGGTTTCTTCGGCAATAGCAGCAAAAATAAAATCGGTCTGGGGCTCAGGCAAAAAGCGAAATTGGGTTTGAGAACCTTGGCCGATTCCCTGACCGAAAATCCCGCCCGAACCAATGGCAATTTGAGCTTGTCGCTGACTCCAACCAATACCTAAGGGCTCAATATGGGGCTGAAAAAAACTGACAAGCCGGGCTTTTTGATAATCTTCTAAAATAAGATTCCAACCGAAAATTAAGATTAATGCGGCGCAAAAGACCAAAATCAAAAAATGACGCAATTTTATTCCCGAAACAATTAAAATACCGAGCCAAAGAAAGCTCAAAATTAAAACAGAGCCCATATCCGGCTGTTGAAAAATCAAGAAAGCCGGTAAAAAAACATAAAAGCCGGAAAGTAAAATGTGTCCAATTTTGTACATTTCAATATGGCGCATAGAAAAAAATTTAGCCAATAAAATTATTAAAATGAGTTTGGTTGGCTCAATCGGGTCAATGGAAAGCGGACCTAATCTGTACCAAGCCCTTACCCCTCGAATTTCCGGAGCAAAAAAGAAAAGACCGATTAATGCCAAAAGACAAAAAAAATAAAAAATCAAAATCAAATAAGAGTCGTTTTTTAGAATTCGCCAATCAAGAAAAGATAAAGCCAGCATTAAAAAAAGCCCGACAACCAAAAAAATAATCTGTTTTTGAAAATTCAAAAAATCCGCCCTGGCCAAAGAACTGCTATAAATTGATAGAAGACCGATGCCAACCAACAAAAGAGCAGAAGCAATCAAAATCCAATCTAATTTCTTAAAATGAAAAATAATATCTCTCATTTATCGTTGCTTTAGATGGGGGCGGTCGCAGAAAACTTCGTTTTCTTCTCCCTCTTCACCCAGCTATCGCTGGGTTCAGCGAGAGAAGAGCGATAGCCCTTCGTCCCCCTAATTAAGAAAAATCAATTTCTTTTAAACCTC
>JAHXGN010000021.1 GCA_019923625.1 Candidatus Nealsonbacteria bacterium | reverse complement strand
CCACCAAAAAAATCCTCCGCCAACGAGGATTAAAACAATAACAAAAATAAAAATAACTTTTTTATTCAAAATTTTTCCCAAATTTAACATATTTTCCCATCATACAAACCCCAAAATAAAAAGCAACCTTCCTCCTGTGGAAAACTCCTGTCGATAAAATTGAGGCGGCCGCTGATTTTTTCCGAATTAAAAGTCCACTATTTTTATCTCTTTTCTTTTTTCAAAATATCGTGGGTACCAATTCTCCGAAGAATATAACAATCGTTCCTCGTATTGAAAGTAAAACGGTAGCATTTAGTAATGCTACCTTCCCAAATATTTTCCAATTTTCCCATCTTCTTTATCCGAAGTGATGGATGACGAAAATTATTAACAAATAATTTTAATTTCTTTTCTGCAATTTTCTGAATGTTTTTTGGTAAATTCTGAAAATCCCTCTGGAATGATTTAGAATAAAAAATCTTCATCTCTTGGATTTAAGAGATTTGAGTAGTTCCTCTCCTGAAGAAAAAGGTCCTTTTACTCTCCCTTTCCGGATATCTTCTTGAGCCCCTTTTTCTTTCTTTTGCCATTCTTTTGTCCAAAACCATAACTGATCTTTTGGAATTATTTTAAAAATGGATAAAACTCGCTCGTACTCTTTGCGAGGTACAAGAATTAAATCTCTTTCCTTTATTAAATTCTTAGGAATAGTAATAGTAGTCATGTTTCTATCCTATCATAACCAAATTCAAAATCAATATCAAGTTTCCCTATTTTTTAATTTTACCAACCCAAAATAAAAAACAACCCTCCTCCTGTGGAAAACTCTAAATACTTCACGAAGTATTAATAATCTGATTTCTTTGGTTTCTTAACAATCTTTATAAATATCTTTTCGGTGGCCAACTTTCAAAATAATAATTTTATTATTTTCCAAATCAAAAAGGGCTCTGTAGTCCCCCATTCTAAATCTATACTCGCCAAATCGAGAATCTTTTAATTTATCAGCAAACCTTAAAGGATTATCTTGGAAAGAATAAAATCTAAGTTTTTCTAAAATCCTTTTCCTAATCTTTGGCGATAATTTATCTATTTCTTTTGCAGCTTTCTTTTTAAATTCGAAATTAAACACAAATTAAACGCGATATTTTTTAAGAAGTCTTTTCAAGGGTATGGATTTCTTCACCTTTCTCCTTTTTTCAATTTCTTTAGCTAAACTTTCAGAACGATACATTTCTAAATCTTCTAGGTTTTCTTCAATTTTTTTCCATTTTCTTAATGGTAAAATCACTACTCCTTCTTTTTCTTTAATAGCAGATTTTGGCAAAGTGATGGTTTCTGTATTTTGATTAGTCATACAATTTTATATTAAGCAAATTTTAACTCAATGTCAAAATAAAAATTGTCCAGTAATAGGCGGTTTTAGTTAGCTATACCAAAAATAAAAAGCAACCCTTCCCCTGTGGAAAACTTTAAAATGTAAAATTCTCACGATCGTGAGAATTTCACCGAATTATATGGATTTATAACTTTCCCGTAGGTATTCTAAGGCGGCTTTAATATCTTCTTTGACAAGTTGAGGATAAGCCTTAATAATTCTTTCAAAATTATAGCCAGCAGCTAAAAGATTTAATATCAAATACACCGGAATTCTTGTTCCTTTAATTATCGGTTTTCCGGCCATAATTTTTGGATTGACTACAATTCTTTGGTTCATATATTTTATTTTACCACAATCAAAAATTGAAAGTCAAATTTATATTAACAGAGAATAGGGCTCTTTTTTAATTCAGAAACGTCCCTAATTTTCCTACTACTCTAATAATTCAGAAACGTCCCTAAACCCCCTAAACCTACTTGTGACAAAACAAAACCTTATCACATTTATAATTTGACGGATTTTTTTATCAGGTATATCAAATCAGGTATATCAGGTAAGAGATTTTGTTGTTTTTGTTTTTGAGGATTTGGAAAGATTAAAAGGGGCCTGAAAAATAATTTGATTATCCTGGCTATCAATAAATATATTTTCTCCTTCTTTGGTCTGGCCGGCCACAATTTTCAGAGCCAGGGGGTCTAAAACCAATTTCTGGATAACTCTTTTTAATGGCCGGGCGCCCAGATTCTGGTCAAAGCCCTTTTCTGCCAGAAGTTCTTTGGCTTTTTCACTAACTCTAATTCCGATTTTTTTGTTTTTTAATCGTTCGGCTATTTTAACCAGTTCCAATTCCACGATTTTTTTAATTTCCGGCTTGCCAAGATAATTAAAGATAATGATTTCATCAATCCGGTTTAAAAATTCGGGTCGGAAATCTTGCTTGAGAGAAGCCATTACTTTTTCTTTCAAAGATTCTCTTTGAGTTTTTTCTTCTTCGCCAACAACAAAACCCAAAGATGCCTCTCGGGCAATAATATCCGAGCCAACATTGGAAGTCATAATTAAAATGGCGTTTTTAAAAGAAGCGATTCTGCCTTTGGCGTCGGTCAGCCGGCCATCTTCCAAAATCTGCAAAAGAATATTGAAAACCTCGGGGTGGGCTTTTTCAATTTCATCTAATAAAATAACGCTGTAGGGTCTTCTTCGGATTTTTTCCGTCAATTGTCCCCCTTCTTCATAACCAACATAGCCGGGCGGGGAGCCGAGCATTTTGGAGACAGTATGTTTTTCCATATATTCAGACATATCAAGACGAACCAAAGCGTTCTCATCGTTAAATAAAAATTCAGCCAAAGCCCGAGCCGTCTCGGTCTTTCCTACTCCGGTTGGTCCTAAAAACATAAAAGAGCCAAGGGGCCGTTTTTCTTCCGAAATTCCGGCTCGCGAACGTCTGATAGCATTGGCAATAGCCAAAATCGCTTCTTTCTGACCAATTACCTGATTGGAAATTGACTGCTCTATTTTCTCCAATTTTTTGGCTTCTTCTTCTATAAGCCGGGTAACCGGAATGCCTGTCCAGCGGGAAACAAGCTTTGCCACATCTTCTTCAATAATTTCTTCTTTCAGAAATTTTCCTTTTTTTTGAATTTTAACCAAGTCCTTTTCCGCTTTGGCAACTTCCTGCAAAAGATTGGGAATTTTGCTGTATTTAATTTCAGCCACTTTGCGCAAATCGGCCTGACTCTGGCTGATTTCCGCCTGAAAGTTAAGCTCATCTATCTCTTTTTTGAAATTTTTAATTTTTTGAATTAAGTCCTTTTCTGTTTTCCATCTCAATTCCAAAACCCCGGTTTTTTCTTTCAAATCGGCTAAAGACCTGGCAATTGCTTTTAGTCGCTTTTGGCAATCAGCCGGATTTTCAGGGCTAAGGGCTTCTTTTTCTATTTCTAATTTTTGAATTTCTCTTTTTAAATTATCCAGCTCGGCCGGCTCTGACTCAATTTCCAATCTTAGGGCAGACATTGATTCATCCATTAAATCCACGGCTTTGTCGGGTAAAAATCTGTCGGTAATATATCTGGCTGCCAATTGCGAGCAGGCAACCAAAGCCGAGTCCTTTATTTTCACTCCGTGATGAAGTTCGTATCTTTCTTTCAGTCCCCGCAAAATTAAAATGGTATCTTCAATTGAGGGTTCGGCCACATAAATGGGCTGGAATCTTCTTTCCAAAGCCGGGTCTCTTTCAATGTATTTTTGATATTCTTTTAAAGTGGTGGCGCCAATGGCTTTTAATTCGCCCTTGGCAAGAGCCGGTTTGAGCATGCTGGAAGCGTCAATCGCTCCTTCGGCCGCGCCAGCCCCAATTAAAGTGTGAAGTTCGTCAATAAATAAAATATATCGGCCGGCCGCCCGGTTAACTTCCCTTAAAAGGGATTTAATTCTATCTTCAAATTCGCCCCGGTATTTTGTTCCGGCAATCAAAGAGCCAAGGTCTAAAGCAATTATTTCTTTGTCTTTGATGGACTCGGGAATGTCGCCGGTCATAATTCTCTGAGCCAAGCCCTCAGCAATAGCTGTTTTGCCAACCCCGGCCTCGCCAATTAAAACAGGATTGTTTTTTGTTCTCCTTGATAGAACCTGCATTAATCTTCTAATTTCACCTTCCCGGCCAATGACCGGGTCAAGTTTTCTTTGCCGGGCCAAAGAAGTAAGGTTGCGAGTATATTTTTCAATAACTTGATATTTTGTTTCCGGTTCCGGGTCAGTGATTCTTTGACCGCCCCGAATTTGGGCTAATTGTTTTAAAAATGTCTCGTAATTTAATTTGCCGAATTCTAAAGTGGTCGGTCCTCCGCCGGGTTGTAAAAAAGTGGCTGCCTCTAAAATTTCTTTTGCCTTGGTCTCAGTATCTAAAAGACCTAAAAACAAATGCTCAACCGAAATAAATTCATCTCCCATTTTAACTGCTTCTTGACGGGCTCGCTCCAAAACCTTAGCCAAATCCTGAGTAAGATAAAACTGGCCAAAGGCCTGAGGAGTAATGATTGTTGAAATTCTGTCCAAGCCGGTTTTTACCTTTTTCTTTAAGTTTTCTATATCCAATCCCAATTTTTGAAGCAAAGTCAAAACCACGCTCTCTTGTTGGCTTAAAATGGCATAAAACAAGTGCAGAGCGTCAATTTGTTGCTGGCTCCTTTCTCTGGCTAAATCATTAGCCGCCAAAAGAGCATCTTGGGCTTTGTGAGTAAACTGACCGCCGTTCATATTTTCATTATATCATTATATCAAAAAAAATAAAAAAGCAAGTCCTACGAATTGTGTAGTATAAAATGACACCAAATTGGGCGAGGCCCGGCCTCGCCCAATTTTTAATTTTCTGTAAAAAAGTAGTGTCGGGTACTGATTAACCTGCAAAGCCTTAAAGGAGCTTAGCTCCTTTTTCTGGAAATGATCCATAAAAAAGGTACCCGTCCCTTTTTAATCTCTAAATCCTAATAGTCGTTGTTGATATTCTTGTTCGTCTATCAGGTCTTTGGCAAGGAGGCGTTCCAAGCCAGCGAGGTAGGAGGCCTCTATTTGGGCTGCCCTCAACGCCCGATTGTAAATGCGGACTTCGTCGATGAGGCCGTGGACACCCTTACCAATCCGAAACGTTCCAGAGTAGATTATATCCCC
>JAHXGN010000020.1 GCA_019923625.1 Candidatus Nealsonbacteria bacterium | reverse complement strand
CCAAAAGAATGCTTGCCAAAAGACCGAGAATGCTAATAACAATCAGCAATTCAACCAGGGTGAAGCTCTTTTTAGAGAGACCTTTAACTCTCTCTCTCTCTCTGGAAACTCGGAATTAGATTTTTTGAATACATTTTTGAAAATAAACATACTAAATACTAAATTTTTATTCTTTAATTTTTTATTTTTACAACTTCATCAATAATTCCGTAATCTTTTGCCTCCTCGGCTGACAAATAGAAATCGCGGTCAGTGTCTTTTTCAATTTTTTTAAATGGTTGACCGGTATGTCTGGCTAAAATTTTATTTACTTTTTCTTTTAATTTAAGGATTTGTTTAGCAGCAATTTCCACCTCTATTGCCTCGCCGCCAACCCCGCTGACTGCTACCTGATGAAGTAAAATCTGACTATTGGGCAAAGAAAATCTTTTTCCCCTGGCGCCGGCTGCCAATAAAACAGCTGCTCCTGAAGCGGCCGAACCAATACAAACAGTGGAAATCGGGGACTTAACATATTGCATTGTGTCATAAATGGCTAAGGCCGAAGTTAAAACACCGCCCGGTGAATTTATATAAAGTTGGATTTCTTTTTCCGGATCTTTGGACGCTAAAAAAAGAAGTTGGGCAATAATGGAATTAGCTATCGGGTCAACAATTGGACCTCCAAGAAAAACAATCCTTTCTTTTAAAAGCCGGGAATAAATATCGTAAGCCCTTTCACCATATTGTGTTTTCTCTATGACCGTAGGAATGAGATTCATATTTTAATTATACTAAAAAACTAACAATAAGCAAAGCAACAACATTCAAGACCTTAATCATCGGGTTAATTGCCGGACCGGCGCAATCCTTGGCAGGATCCCCGACCGTATCGCCGGTTACTGCTGCTTGATGAGCAAAAGAGCCCTTTCCTCCAAGATTTCCTTCTTCAATATATTTTTTGGCATTGTCCCAGGCCGTTCCGCTGGTAATAAGGAAAGTGGCTAAGAAAAGACCGGTGATGACTGAACCAATCAAAAGACCGCCCAATGCCTTGGGACCCAAAATAAAAGTAATCAAAATTAGAAAAGCGACCGGTAAAAGAGAAGGCAAAATCATTTCTCTTACTGCTGATTTTGTGACAATATCAACGCATTTTCCATATTCTGGTTTTTGTTCACCCTCCATTATTCCTTTAATCTCTCTAAACTGCCTCCTGACTTCTTCAACCATTTTTACAGCTGTCTTGCCAACCGCAGCCATAGCAAAAGAACTAACCAAATAAGGCAAAAGGCCGCCCAATAAAAGACCAATTAAAACCCTTGGGTCGTTTAAGAGAAATTGAAATTGACCGCCTATTTTTTGATTATAGATATAAAAAAGAGCTAAAGCAGCTAAACCGGCGCTGGCAATGGCATAGAATCTGCTTATTGCTTTGGTAGTATTGCCAACCGCATCCAGAGAGTCAGTAATTTTTTTTACTTCTGTCGGAAGGCCAGACATTTCAGCAATTCCTGAAGCATTATCAACAATTGGTCCATAGGCATTGAGGGCAACAATCATTCCAGATAAAGAAAGCATAACCAAAGCAGCAATAGCTGTTCCATAGACCCCGGCTAACCAAGAACTAATTAAAACCCCAAGGCAAATTAAAATTATGAAAGGAAGGGTTGATTTCATTCCAACTGTTAATCCGGCAATAATATTGGTGGCATGGCCGGTTTCTGAAGCCCGGACAATTGATAAAACCGGGGAGTGTTTTTTTGAAGTAAAATAATTAGCAATCAAAAAAATTCCTATTGAAACAATTAAACCAATTAGGGCCGAGAGATAAAGAGAAAAAGCCGGCTGACCAAGGGCAGTTGCCAAATTTTTAATTATTGGATAAGCGCCAACAGCTATTAGACATATTGAAGCGATTAATCCTTTAAGGAAAGCAAAGATTATATTTTTATCTCTGCCAATCCTAACAAAAAAGGTTGCCAAAATTGAAGCCAAAAGCGCTATTGATGCCAAAAACAAGGGTAAAAAAATTGCCTCGGGCTTTCCAGGAAAAATTAGCGAGCCAAGAATTAAAGCAGCAACCAAAGTAACAACATAGCTCTCAAATAAATCAGCAGCTATTCCGGCGCAATCACCAACATTATCGCCAACCTGGTCGGCAATAACAGCCGGATTTCTGGGGTCGTCTTCGGGAATTCCTTTTTCAATTTTTCCAACCAAATCAGCTCCAATATCGGCTGCTTTAGTATAAATTCCACCACCCAAAACAGCAAAGGCGGAAATTAAACTTCCGCCAAAAGCCAAAGCAATCAAATGGTCTAATTCCGGACTTAAAAGATAATGAAAGGAGACAGAAAAAAGCCCTAATCCGGCTACAAAAAAACCAGTAACCAGGCTTCCCTGAAAAGCCAAAGAAAACGAAGGGCTTATTCCTTTTTTTGCCGCCTCAGCCACTTTAATATTGGTTTTGGTAGAAATAATCATTCCAACAAAACCAGATAAACCAGAAGCTATCGCCCCTAATAAAAAAGCCAAACCAATTTTAAAACTAAAAATTATCCAAAGAATAAAAAAAATGATTAAAGCCGCAAAGCCAATGTTTAAATATTGTCTTTTTAAATAGGCAATTGCTCCTTCTCTAATTGCCTGCGAAACCTGAACCATTTTCCCGGAACCGTCAGGAGCTTTTTGAATTTGCCTAATTAAAAAAACAGCAAAAATTAAACTGAAAATAGAAACAATAATGGGAAGGAATAACATAACCCTACGAATTAGTACGAATATGCGAATAATTAAGCGAGGCAACTGCTGAAAAGGACATCCGGAGGCTTGCGGCCATGGTGTCCCGATGAAGTCGGGACGAGCAAGCCGAGGACTAAGCAGACTACAACCCGCCCACCACCCTCCCATCAGCTTCGCCGATGGGCCCCATTTCTCGGTGGGAAATTCTGCGGTCCTTTGAAGCAGGTTGCCGAGCGGCTATTTACTGCCTTTTTCTTCTTCTGCTACTTTCTCTGGACTTCTGACATCTATTTTCCAACCGGTCAGTTTAGCCGCTAACCTGACATTTTGACCTTCTTTGCCAATGGCTAAAGATAATTGATTTTCCGGCACCAAACAAAGAGCTTTATTTTTGGGCAGTTGTTTGACCTCTAAAACCTTGGCCGGCGATAAAGAATTGGCAATGAATTTTTCCGGATCTTCGGACCATTGAATAATATCAATTTTTTCTCCTCCCAATTCATTAATTACGGCATTAACCCTGGACCCTCTCTGTCCGACCATACTGCCAATTGGATCTATTCCTTCCTGGGTAGCAGCAACCGCGATTTTTGTCCGAGAACCGGGCTCTCTGGCAATGGATTTAATTATTACTGTTCCTTGGCCGGCCTCGGGCACCTCTAATTCAAAGAGTTTAGAAACGAATTTTGGATAAGTCCTTGATAAAAAAACAACCGGTCCTTTTGGAGTTGATTCAACTTTTAAAATATAAACTTTGAGCCGCTGGCCCGGCCGGTAAAACTCTCCGGGAACCTGTTCTTCTTTTGGTAGAAGGCCTAATGTTTTACCCAAATCAAAAAAAATATTTTTTCCCTCAATTCTCTGAACGATTCCGGAAATTATTTCCCCTTCTTTTGTTTTATATTCATCTAAAACAGCATCTCTTTCGGCTTGGCGAATTTCCTGCAAAATGACTTGTTTGGCGGTTTGAGCGGCAATACGACCATAATCTTCTTCGGCTTTAAGGGGAATTTTAAGAACTTCGCCCTTTTTAATTTTGGGCTCAATTTTTTTTGCTTCTTTTAGGATAATATGTTTTTCCGGATTAAACCTGACCTTGCCCTCCATTGCCCCGATGTCTTCTTCTTGATTTTTTATTTCTTCCTTTTTTGTTTTCAATTTTTGCCATTCTTCTTCAGAATAAATCATTGCTTCATCAACTACCAGTTTTTCCTGCCAAAATTCAACCTCATTGGTTTGGGGTAAAATTTTGGCTGAAATTTTTTGACCCTTTTTCCCATAGTCCTTTTTATAGGCAGCGGCAAAAGCCCGTTCAGCCCCTTGCCAAACTTTTTCAACTGAAATTCCTTTTTCTTCGGCAATCTGGGCAATGGCTGATTTAAAAGATTTTATATCCATAATATTTAAGAAAAGCCCGCGTTAACCGGACTAAGCTGATTTTAGTTTAGGTAAAAAAATTCAGTTGTCAATAACTTATACTCTTATTCAAAGATTAATTTTTCTGCCGATTTTTGTTTTAAGGGCTTTTTGATAGACAAAATAGCTGGTATAGAGATCCTGGATTGCCAAACCGGTAGAATCAAAAATAGTGATTTCTGACTGATTTTGTCGGGCTGGTTTTTTGCCGACAACAATTTCACCCAACTGACCGTAAATATCTTTTTCTGAAATTTCTCCTCTTTCCAAAGGCACATTTATTTCTCCGGAATGGCTGGCTTGCTCCCAGCAATCAACCACAATTTTGGCTGTTTTGAGAATTTGAGGGTCCAGTTCTTGCTTGTGTTTGGCATCGGCTCCAATGGCATTAATATGGGTACCGGGTAAAATCCATTTTCTTTTTAAAATTATTTCTTTGGCCGGAGTGGCGGTGACCACGATTTCTTGTCCGGCCGCTTCTTCCAAATCGGCTTTTTTAATTTTTATTTTTTCTTTGGCTAAAATTTTGGCTAATTTTTCAACCTGTTTGTTTGAAATATCATAAACCAAAATTTTTTTTATTTTCCTCACTTTGCTAATAGCCATTATTTGAAAAATTGATTGATAGCCGGCCCCAACCACCCCCAATGTTTGAGCTTCTTTTTTGGCTAAATATTTGGTTGCCACTCCGCTGGTTGCCCCGGTTCTTAGTCCGGTAATATAGGTACCATCTAAAATTGCCAAGGGTTTGCCGGTTTTGACGTCATTTAAAAGAATAACAGCCATTACCGTCTGAAGTCCTTTTTTGATATTTTGGGGATGAACATTAACGATTTTTGTTCCGGCCATTTCCAATCTTGGCGAATAAGAAGGCATTATTCTCAAGTCCCCATTATATTTTTCAAAATACAAATAGGTTTTGGCCGGCATTTGCAAAATCTCTTTGCCATAATCGGAAAACGCCCTTTCCACCCAATTAATTACTTCTTTCATTTTGGCTAAAGGAATTATTTTTTTTATTTCTTTTTGATTTAAAACTAACATCGGATTAAGAAACAATGTTTTTATAAAATTTAATTTTCGCTTTTTTGGTCCCAAAATCAATTATTATTGAAATTATATCAATTTGCCATTTGGAGTTCAAGGGGATTTTGTTTTTTTGCAACCAAAATTGAGCTGTTTTTATTAATTTTTTTTGTTTAAAATAATTTACTTTTTCTTCCGGAAAAATTATTCTATCCGAACTCAGGGTTTTTACTTCAATAAAATGAATAACATCTTCTTTCTTGCCCTGCAGGATATCAAAGACATTCCTGCGAGGTCTGGCGACAATATCAATTTCTCCCTTTTGGGGATGGCCGGGGATTCTAAATAAAAAATTTTTGTCTAAAATCCGGTATCTTTTTTTTCTTAAATAATCTTCGGCAATTTTTTCCCCCAATTTTC
>JAHXGN010000019.1 GCA_019923625.1 Candidatus Nealsonbacteria bacterium | reverse complement strand
TCTCTCTCTCTCTCTCTGGAAACTCGGAATTAGATTTTTTGAATACATTTTTGAAAATAAACATACTTATAGTTAAATTTTTAATTTTTGGGGGTCAACTCTATTTTTCTCTCTTTACATATCTTTACATAAATTGTTAAAGAAAAATAGAGTTGACCCCATTATTTTGACTCGGTAAATTCGGCGAGACGACAAATGACCTAAATTTCTAAAATTCTTACAAGGGGTTTAATTTTTCTTTGAAAAACTTTATCTCTTGTAATTAAGGTAAATTTAAAATTAATTGTAGTGGCTCCAATAATAGAATCTGCTATGTTTAATCCTGTTTTTCTTCTCAAAAGTGCTCCCATTTCAATGGTATCATCGTTCATGAAAGGTTTCCAAAAATGATTTAATTTCTTTTATCTGCTTTTCGCTTAAAAATTTTAAACTTAATATCTCTAACTTACTAATTGCTGAAGCACAAAGGGTTTGTTCCCTCCTTTGTTTTATCACCCAATTTACAATTTTCTTATCTCCTTGAAGAAACCCAATTAAAATATTGGTATCCAAAAGATACATTTTATTTTAGTCTCTCAATTTTTCTTAAGCGATTTTCCCATTCTTTTCGGATTCCTCTTTGTAGTTTTACAGCATTTAGTTTTCTTCCTTTCAAGATTCCAGCTGCTTTTTTTAAAATCTTGATTTCTGGCTCTTCCCAGCCTAAAATCTTTTTTAAATTTCTCTCATAAATGAGTTCTTTTTGAGGCTTGATTAAATTTTTATTAATGGTTGATAATTTCATAAATTTTTTAATTTTCCTCCCACAAACTCGGCAAATTCTGCCAACCGACAGGCATAGGCCCATTCGTTGTCATACCAGGCGACAGCTTTGATTTAAATATTTTTTAAAATCTCTTCAATTTTTATTTTTAATTCTGGAAGTTCTTCTTTTATACATTTCCAAACTATTTTCAAATTCACTCCGAAATATTCGTGAATAAATATCCCTAAGATAAAGTTTTGGACTTCTTTTTGCCATTTTAAATATAAATTGTTTCTCTTAAGATTTCTTTCTTAATTAAAGATTTTAAAGCTTCTTTGGTCACCAAATCTACTTTGATTTTTAATAATTTTCTTAAAAAATTTTCCAATTCAATAAATTCAAAAAAACCTGGCGTTTCAGAAAATTCCACCAAAACATCGATATCGCTTTTTTTATTAGCTTCTTTTCGAATATAAGAACCAAAAATTATATTTTTCCTCTAATAATTTCTTATTCTTTTTTAATATTTTTTTAATATCCTTTATTGCTAACATAATGGTCTTTTTAACCCCGTTAGAAATTTATACGTATATTTTTTCTAGAATAGTTTAGCTTTTGAAATTTCTAACGGGGTTTACTTTAAAACTAATCTAACTTTTCCCCCAAAAATTCCGCAAATTCAGCCAAGCGGCAGGCATATGCCCATTCGTTGTCATACCAGGCAATAATCTTGACCAAATTACCTCTTGCCATTGTTAAGGGAGCGTCAACAATGGCTGAAAAAGAATTGCCGATATAATCAGAAGAAACCAAAGGGGTTTCTTCCACTTTCAAAATTCCTTTTAATTTTTCTTCCTGAGACCTGTTTTTGAATGTCTGATTAATTTCTTGGGCGGTTGCCTTTTTTTCTAAAAGGCAGATTAAGTCCAGGACCGAAACAGTCGGGGTCGGCACTCTTATGGCAATTCCATCTAATTTTCCTTCCAATTCCGGAATAACTTTATTAATACCTTTGGCCGCTCCGGTTGTTGTTGGAATAATATTTAGAGCAGCTGCCCGGGCTCTTCTTAAATCCTGGTGGGGCAAATCCAAAATTCTTTGGTCATTGGTGTAACTGTGAATTGTGGTCATAAAGCCGGAAATTATTCTAAAATTGTCATTTAAGACCTTGGCTATTGGCGCCAAACAGTTGGTGGTGCAAGAGCCCATATCCACAATTTCGTCTTTTTTGGAATCAAATTTTTCTTCGTTCACGCCTAAAACAAAAGAAGGGGTATCTTTACCCGAAGCGGAAATTATTACTTTTTTGGCTCCGGCTGTAATGTGTTTTTTTGCCCCTTGATAATCGGCAAAGTGTCCGGTACATTCCAAAACAATATTGACTTTTAATTCTTTCCAGGGAAGCTGGAGGGGGTCGGTTTTGGCAAATATCTTCACTTCTTTACCAGCAACAATTAAAGAGTCCTCAGTAAATTTTACATCTTTTTCATATTTGCCGTAAAGAGAATCGTATTTTAAAAGATGGGCCAGGGTTTTGGGGTCGGTTAAATCATTAATCGCCACCACCTCTAAACCTGGGTGATTGTCAAGAATCCTTCTAAAAACTGGTCGGCCTATCCTTCCAAAGCCATTTATTGCGATTTTTATCATCTTAGTTAAAGAGAGGGAAGGGAATTTTTATGGACCATCCGTAGCGAGTTGGCATGGTCCCCGCTCATAAATTATGGGTGGGGCAACTCGCCAGGAAATGAGCTTGCGTCTCGCTGGGACGCAGAGCGTGTCCTAAAAATTACTTTTCCGAACATTACTTTTTTATATTTAACAATTGACAAATTTTCTCTCTATCAAATCCTACCACAATTTCTCCTTCAATCTCAACCACCGGCACTCCCATTTGACCCGATTTCTCAATCATTTCTTCTTGGGCTTTTTTTTCTTTTGAGACATCAATTTCTTCAAACTCAATATTATTTTCTTTTAAAAATTCTTTCAGGGTAAGGCAATAATAGCAACTTGGAGTGGAATAAATTTTGACCATACCAGGCATAATTTTTTATAATTGCTTTAATTTTTGACTAAAAAGGACAGCCCGACAGTTGGGCTAATTGTTCTAAGGGCTGAAAGCCCAACTCTTGTCTTTTGTCTGGAAAGCGCCAGTCGGGAATTGATGTAATGTTTGCCTCCTGACACTTGGCTAACTCCTCCTTAGTAGCCCGATCAGGGGCACATTCAATATAGGGCAAATACTTTGCCGCTTTCCCAAAAATTTCTTTCTGGCGGACACAGAATCCGCACCAATAAGTTCCGTAAAACCTTACATCTTTTTCTGTCAGGCATTTGGCAAGATTTTCAAGAGATTTTTCATCAAGGGGTCTTTCATCAAGGGGTCTTTCATCAAGGGGTCTTTCATCAAGGGGCTTTTCCTCCTGTTGATTAATATAAATGGCAAGTCCGACAATCAAAAGGCCGGCGGCAATAATAATTATTAAATTTTTGTTTTTAATTTTGGTCATATTTTTTAATTTTGCTTATTTATTAAAACTTTATCAAAAATTTTAATTTTTGTCAAATCCACTGATAGGGCTGGCAAGGTGATAGAGAGAGATTTTCTGTTATTTAACGTTCTTAAACTCATACTCTTTTGAGCCGGCAAAAGCAATTTCAACATCAGCAATGTCTTTATCGGATATTTTTTCAATATATTTTATTATTGCCCTTAAGCTATTGTGGCTGGCAACAACCAAAACGTTTTTCCCTTCTTTTAAATCTTTCTCAATGTTTTTTTTATAAAAAGGAATTGCTCTATTATAGACATCTTTTAAGCTCTCGCCGTTGGGCGGCGCCTGATTCCAGCTTCTTCGCCATAAATGAACCTGTTTTGGTCCGTATTTTTTTTTAACTTCCTCTTTGTTCAAACCCTGCAGTTTTCCGTAATTTCTTTCATCTAATGCTTTATTAATGACAAGGGGCAGGTCTTTTTTATTAAGTTCCTTTAAAATTAGGAAAACCGTTTCTTTGTTTCTGATTAAGGGCGAGGTATAAATTTTATCAATTTTAAAATTTTTAAGTTTCTGGGCAACTTTTTTGGCGCTTTCAATTCCCTCTTTGCTCAAGGGAATGTCTGTCCAGCCGGTAAAACGATTTTCTTTATTCCACTGCGATTGAAGATGTCTTAACAAAATTAACTTTGCCATATTAAAACTTCATGCCGAGCGATTTAATTCCTTTTCTATTTCCAATAATCTATTATATTTCGCCATTCTTTCTTTTGGAAAAGGCGCGCCGGATTTGATAAAATCAGCGCCAACACCAACAGCAAAATCAGCAATGAAATCATCTAATGTCTCGCCAGAGCGATGGGAAACCATAATTTTCCAACCATAACTTTGGGCCAATTTTGCTGCTTCTATCGCTTCAGTCACCGTTCCAATCTGATTTATTTTAATAACTGTGCCATTGCAAAGATTTTCTTTTTTTGCCATTCTCATTCTTTCTGGATTAGTAACCAGCAAATCATCTCCGATAATCAATAGCTTTTCGCTTTTAGCTTTACACTTTTCGCTTAATTCTTTCCATCCTTCAAAGTCCTCTTCGCCAAAAGGGTCTTCAAGCCCGATAATCGGATATTTTGAAATCAGTTTTCGGTAAAAATTTACTAATTCCTTTTTTGATAAGAGTTTTTCTTCCAGCTTATATTTCTTTCCTTTTTGAAATTGGCTGGCAGCGCAATCAAGAATAATTTTAATATCTTTAAATCCATCTGACGCCTCTTTGATTAAATCCAAGGCCTCTCTTGATTTTGATATTGGCGGCGAAAACCCTCCTTCATCCCCTGTTTCTGCTTTTCCGAACCGTTTTTTAATAATTTGAACTAATTTTTTGTAAATCTTTTTTCGCTAATTTAAAATTTTCAGAAAACTTCTCTTTTTGCGGCACAATCATAAATTCCTGGATATCAAGCTTGTTTTTAGCATGAACTCCGCCATTAATAACATTAAAACCCGGCCTCGGTAATTGAATGTGACGAGGCCTTGCTTCGTCACATTCAATAATTTGGGAAACATATTGCCATAAGGGAAGATTTTGGGCGTCGGCTCCGAGCCGACAAACTGCCATTGAAACGCCGCAAATCGCATTTGCGCCCAATCTTGATTTATCTTTTGTTCCGTCAAGTTCAATTAGAAGTTGGTCAATTTCTTTTTGATTTGTTGAATCTTTACCGATTAATTTAGGAGCAATAACTTCATTAATATTTTGGATTGCCTTCCTTACATTTATCACTTTTGCTTCCATTTTGCCCTTTGAAGCGCCTGACGGCACTCCCGCTTTGACCGAAAAACCGCCACCCTTAACCAAGACCTCAATTGTTGGTTTTTTTCGCGAATCCAAAATTTCTCTTGCTTTTATTGATTTAAATTTTGAAGATTTTTCCACAAAAAATGTGCAGTTCCTATTTGATAGGGTCTTGACAAGTCACTATGGTTTGATATACTTTTAGTAGACGCTGTCATGGTTCGCTTCACGGGCCAATGATGGGTGCTGCAGAAGAAGTCCAATTTATGGGCTTCTTTTGTTTTTTATTATTATACTACAATAATTTTGGACCCGGGCCCGTGAGGCATGTAGTAGCCTGATAGCGTTAGCACCTATCTAAGCGGGTGCAAGCCCCGCCGGGTCCATCCCAAAAAGCCCTGACAATCAGTCAGGATTTTTTGGTTTGAAAACATAATATACACTTCCCTATTTTCTACTTTGCAAATACCCATAAACTGATAGGGCGGCTTTTGCTCCTTCGCCAGCCGCAATTACAATTTGCTTATCTTTTATCTCAGTAATGTCACCAGCAGCAAAAAGGCCAGGAATTTTAGTTTGATTAGTCCGAGGATTAATTTTAATTTCATCTTTTTCATTGAAATCTACTAAACCTTTAACAAAAGAGGTTGCTGGCTGTGAACCAATCTCAACAAAAATACCATCGACTGGTAATTTAATTTCTTTTTTTGTTTTTCTATCCTGATAAATTATTGAATTGACAAATTGATTGCCTTTAATTTGTTTTAGAACAGCATTTGCTATTATTTCAACTTTTCCAGTTTTTTTAACTCTTTCTTGATTTATCTCATCTGCTCCAACTTTTTCTCCGTATTCTAAAATATAAATTTTTTTAGCATAATTTGTCAAAGATATAGCTGCCTCAAAACCGGCATTACCACCACCAATTACAGCTATTGTTTTATCTCCAAATAAGGATTGATCACAGACCGCGCAGTAACTTACTCCTCGTCCAATAAATTTTTTCTCTCCAGGAACTTTTAGGGGTCGGGGGTCAGCTCCAGTGGCAATAATTACTGCTCTGGCTTCAAATCTGTTTTTGCTTTTAGTCAGAGCTAAAAATTTCCTACCAATTTTTTTTAATTTTACCACCTCATCTCTCTCAATATCAATTTTTTGTTTCCTTAAATGTTTTTCAAATTTTTTAATTAGCTCTAATCCAGAAATTTCCTCAAGTCCAGGATAATTTTCAATAGCTACTGCTTTCCTGGCTACTTGGCCGCCAAAACTTTTTGTTATTAAAAGAGTGTTTAATTTTTGCCTTGCCCCGTAAATTCCTGCTGTAATGCCTGCGGGGCCGCCTCCGATTATGATTAAATCATAAATAATTTTATTTTCATTCATGAGAATTTAAAATTAAAAGAATTTTACAGAAGCGGTTAGCTTAGCATAAATTCCGGCCGCAATTCCAGCCGGCCGACCACCAATAATTATAAGGCCATACATAAAAAAATAAAAGCGAGGGAAGTAATTTTTAGGAGCATCCGCAGCCGAGCGGGCAAGGTCTCGCACGCAGCGAGGAGCGAAGCGAAGACATGAGCGAACGAACACGCTGGGTGAGTGAGCGTATCCTAAAAATTAGCTTCCCGAGCGATTATCCAGCTAACCAGCCGCCATCAATCACCACTGTTGAGCCGGTCATATAAGAGGAGGCGTCTGAAGCCAAAAATAAAACCAGATTTGAAACTTCTTCTATTTAATATCAATTGCTACTGAAAAGCCTTCATGTATCGCATCAATGACTTTCCTCGGACCTTTAGCATCCCCTATAACATATACCTCCTGGCTAATCTTTTTAGCCTCGGAAATAAGCTCCTCGGAAATTAACGGTTTTCTTCCAACAGCAATAACAACACTATCAGCCCTTATGTTTCTCTGCTCGCCTGTTTTATCCTTGATCACCACTTCTCCTTTACCAATCTCAGTCACTGAAGTGTTTGTAATAACATTTATGCCGTACTTTTCCAATAGTCCCCCCTTCTTTATCAGGGCTATCTTTGATATCAACTCTAAGTCTCTAGCAATTTCTGACTGGGCCTCTATAATCGTCACCTTCTTA
>JAHXGN010000018.1:8759-10434 GCA_019923625.1 Candidatus Nealsonbacteria bacterium | reverse complement strand
GGGCAGGCCCCAGTAGTAGAGCAAGTTCACTACGGGGCAAGTATTTTTTCAGGTTCTTTGGCGGTTTGCCTTTTCGCTCCGGTTCCCGCCTATCGGTCGGGCATGCAAGGCGAGGCGGGCGAAAAGGACGATTTCAAGTTTTTCTTTGGCGGAATTATATTTTTTCCAGTTAATCCACTAAATTGATAGGTCTGCTAGTTGAAAATGCTTTGATGTTTTCTATAGTTGTGTCTAAAATTCTCTGGAGAGCCTCTTTACTGTTGAATGCGTTGTGAGGAGTAATGATAACATTCGGTTGGTTAATTAAAATGTGATTTTCAAGTACGGCCTTCAGGTCACAGGTCTTTTTGAAGACAGATGTCAGAAGCTCTCTTTCTTCTTTGATAAAACACTCCTCCTTCAAAACATCCAATCCTAATCCGGCGAAAATTCCTTGCCTTAAACCCTCTAATAAAGCCGTAGTATCGCAAATCCCGCCCCTTGCCGTATTTATTAAATAGCATCCTTTTTTGAATAATTTTAAAGTTTTTAAATTAATCATGTGGTGAGTTGATTTATTATACGGCACATGCAAAGTAATGATGTCAGAATTTCTGAATAAATAATCCAGGGGGGCATATTTAAAACCGAATTCTTGAGCGAATTTTTGATCTTTTCTGACATCAAAAGCTAAAATATTCATTTCAAGTCCTTTGGCAATTCTAATCACATGACGACCAATATTACCGACCCCGACCACGGCTAAAGTTTTTCCTTTTAGATCAAAACCTCTTAAATTTTCTAATGAAAAATCACCTTTCTTTGTTTTCTCTAAAGAAGGATAAATTTTTCTTGATAACGCCAAAATTAAAGCAAAAGTATGTTCAGCAACTGTATTTTCTCCGTAGCTTGGCACATTGGAAACCAAAATGTTTTTATCTTTGCAGGTTTTTAAATCAAGGTGATCAAAACCAGTTGAGCGGGTGGTGATAAACTTCAGAGATTTTAGAGAATTAAGAATCTTCTTATCAATTATTGAATAAATAAATGGAGATAAGATATCAACACCCTGGATTTTTTTTAATCTCTCTGGCGTTATTTTTTCTTCAAAAAACGCAGAATCAAGACCTTTTAGTTTTGGTTTTAAATAGTCCTTCTCCCAGGGTTCTATTTCAAAAAATGCAATTTTTAATTTTTTCATAGATTTATTTTACTTTATTAAATCCTCTATTGAAACATCCAACGCTTTGGCGATTTTTGCCACAACTAACACTGATGGTTTTTTGATTACCTCGCTTTCAATTTTGGTTAACGGTAGGCCAGCAACCTCTTTTCCCAGCTGGCGGTGTGTATTTGAAAAAATCTTTACCCCGTTAAATTTACGAAGTAAATTTGTTCGGGGCGAACCGATTTCATTAACGGGCTCCGCCGGGCGGCCCCACCACTATCTCGCGGAGTTTATCCCGCACCAAGCTTGCTCTGGTGCGGGGCTCGAAGTACGGGGTAAAAATTCCACCTAGCCCCCTGGAGTTTACCCCGCATAATCCCGAAGGGATTTGTGCGGGGCCCGCCTCGCCAAAAAGCGGAAGCGAAAAGCATGCCCCGTAGTCAACCAAAGGTTGTACTACTGGGGGACGATTTCAAGCATGCCCCGTAGTGAACCGAAGGTTCTACTACTGGGGTTTTTCTTTGGCGG
>JAHXGN010000018.1:0-8726 GCA_019923625.1 Candidatus Nealsonbacteria bacterium | reverse complement strand
CGCTTTTTTAGCACTTATTCTTTCACCTTCTTTTTACTGAAAAAGAAAATATAAATAATTTCTAAAATTGCCAGGGTGTTTATTACTAAAAGAGCGATGAACCACCATTTGTGTTCATTTCTTGCCGCCTTCCATAGAGCCATTCCCTTCCAAGGAATTGTCCATAAAATCGCCACTAAAATAATCCACGGATTTTGAATTAAAAATTCTTCCATAATTTTATTTTTTACCCCGTAGGCTTAATTAATTTCCTTGCCTGTCCGAAGTTTTAACGAAGGGGGTTCGACTTTTTGCCTGCCCCGTAGTGAAACAAAGTTTCTACTACTGGGGCCTGCCCCGTAGTGAAACGAAGTTTCTACTACTGGGGCCTGCCCCGTAGTGAACCGCAGGTTCTACTACCGGGGTTAAAAATAGAATTAACCCCATTTTTTGCAAATTTTTTATCAATAGTCTGATATTATCACCTTCCTCTTTTTGGGCTTTAATTCATTGTGGTCATGAATATGGAATTTTTTAAATTCTTCAAAGGTATATATTTTATCACCCTTGAGATGAACTACTCCATTTTTAGGTAAATTGCTAAGGTGAGTAAAAATGTTCACAATTTTTCCGTTTTTTATAATTAAGTGAGTACATCCCTTTATTTTCTTAGGCATATTATAATTAAATTTTCTCAATTAATTTCTTGCCCCGTAGTGAAAGCGGAGCTTTCCTTTACCGGGGTTCGACTTTTTGCTTAAAAAACCAGGGTTGACACCATTTTTCCACAACAAATACTACCTCACTTCTTTTCCAAGATCTCCAATGTTGCTTTTACAGAAGGATTATCAATAGTGCGCAGAATAACTCGATCGCCAAATTCTTTTATAAGCGGGGTAAGAAACTCATCCGCCCATGAGGGAGAAAACGTTAAAACACCTTCAAAATCTATCTCAAGCTTTTCTGCCGGATTAACATCGCGCAAGGTCGGCTGAAATGCGGCAAATGCTTCTCGTCCGGACTGCCTTGATATGAGAGTATTCCCAAATTTTTTTAGTTCAATAATCATATTTTTTAGATTAAAAGTTAATAATTGCAAAGCATCCTATAATATTGGTCTTGGATTTCCCTATATCCAACTTTGGATTATTGCCTTTCATTTTTAATTCAGCATCGCCGCTCTGGAAGAACAGATCAATAGGGCTCTCCGAAATAATCTTACGAACAAACTTTAAACCATTTCCACG
This sequence comes from Candidatus Nealsonbacteria bacterium, assembly GCA_019923625.1. Taxonomy (NCBI): domain Bacteria; phylum Candidatus Nealsoniibacteriota; species Candidatus Nealsoniibacteriota bacterium. Next base: position 7,500 of record JAHXGN010000018.1, on the reverse strand, counting down.
ATTCTCAGGCGCTCGGCCAGAAATCATTTCTGTGAAGGCAACTAAAAGAGCGTCTTGATGATTGGCAAGCGAAGGTTTTACCCTTCTTAATGTTTTAAGAATACCCAACCCCCGATCCGCTAAGACAATGGTGCCTTTATTAATATCATAACCAAAAAATACTCCAGCCACATCAGGCCAATTACCAAGATTATGATCATAAGAATTATTACCGATCTCACCGGTCACTGCGACAATAAGAGAAAAAATCTTATCAACTTTCTTAGAAGCTATAAGTACATCCTGCATTCTCAACAATCTTGCCTGAAAAATCGCGCTATTTGAGCAATAAAACTCTGGGGGTATATCTCCTCCAGAAAAAGCCCAATCCTTTGCCAATTTCAATAAGTCGCTAGAAAAAAGCGTCAGATCCCCTTTCAAATAATACCGGTGCGTTCCTCCCTCTTTTCGAGTCGCAACTAACTTGCCACTTTTATCCCAGCGCCTCAATGTATCAATAGAAACGTCTAGAAATTCAGCGGCTTCGCTAATGGTTAAAAGTTCTTTATTCATAAAATAATCATACCAAAAAAATCAAAACTAGGCAAATAGTATGCAAAACTATGCAAATTTAAAAAAACGGGCTCATTTAAAAGTTCTTTATTCATAAAATAATCATACCAAAAAAATCAAAACTAGGCAAATAGTATGCAAAACTATGCAAATTTAAAAAAACGGGCTCATTGGTCTTTTTAACATAAATCCCGGACATCAAAATTGCTATTCCATTGAGTAGCCGAGAGGTAAAATGGCAATCGGCCGCCAGTCCTCTTTTATTCCTAAAATATCTTTTACTCGGCTCTCTTCAAAAGCACCCACCCAGCAACCTGACAAACCAAGTATGACTGCTTGCAACCAGGCAAAACTGGCTGAAATAGTGGCGTCCTGCAAAGCGTAAAGGTTTTTGCCCCGCTTCCCATATTTTTGAGCTGAACGCGAACCTATACTAAAGAAAATCAAAACCACCGGTGCTTCAGCGATAAAATCCTGGCCCAAAGCAGCTTCGGCTAATTTCTCTCTTACCTTCTTATCTTTAATAACTATAATTTCCCGGGCTTTTAAATCGCCAGCCGAAGGGCTGGAATGAGCCGCCTCCAAAATCTCCTTTAATTTCTCCGGCTCTATCTCCCGAGCGATAGCGAGGGGGAAGAAGAAGACGAAGTCTTCTTCGCCCTCCTGTTTTTGAAATCTCCTTACCGAACGCCTTTTCTTAAAAACATCATCCATTAATTTCTTGCCCCGTAGTTATGCGTAAGCATATACTATCGGGGTTTCCCTAATTTTTTGCCTGCCCTGTAGTCAAGCGAGTCTTGTACGCCGCATTGCCTCTTTATCATCTTAGCCGAGTCGAAAGGGCCTTATTTGACCTTGATTAAGTTTTACTGCCCGTACGCCTTTTATTCCATAAATAATACCAATTCGTTTCTTACAAAGAGGGCAGAAAAGATTGGCGCCAAGATGAATGTCTAGCGGGATATGAACATTATCAACCAAAATTCTCGACAGATAGCATTTAATAAGTTTGCCGGCGCCGACTTTGTTATACTTAAAAATCACCTGACCGCACCGACACCAAACGTTGATAACCTTTGAACGCATTGAATTTCCTTTTTTATATAACAGTATAACAAATTTTACTCTTAAGATTTATTATAGTCTACTTATTTTTCAGTGAATTCCGCAAAATTTTATTATTCCACCATTCGCGCGAATTAGAATAAAAGAAAATCAAAGCCATTGCCCCAGAATTTCATATAATCTTGAGTGGACATTTCGGAAAGTGGTCCTTTATGACCATCGGGTATAAAAAGTGTATCAATCCAAGCATAATCTTTGCGATAAATATTCTTGCCCGATTTTAACGCTAATTTTCCATTATACTTTTCAATACTTACAACAGGTTTTTTATTTGGTTCACAATAAGCAACGCAACCAACCCAAACCACACGTCTATTCTTTTTGCTTGACATAATTTTCAGTAAATCTTTTGGAGAAAGCCATTTATTTATGTATTTAATAAATGGCCCCGGAAAGCCATTTAATGCCTTAATATAGCAGCCCCCATCTGAAACTATTACTGGTTTTTTTAAAATATTTGCCGCCCAGCTTGCTGAAAACTTCGCAATTTTTTCAACCGATTCGTCTTGAATTTCCGGCAAGCACAACATCTTTTTTTGGACTAATCTTATTTTGGTATTTTTCAGGGCTATCTTGGCAGCCTGGAATTTATAATGATTACCTGTAATAAAAATAATTGTTTTTTGATTCATAGTATAAATATAGCAATAAATTTATTTTCCTAATTTCCGGCCTAAATTTTGATTATTTCGCTTGCCTCTTGACAAGGTATTGTGATTTGCTATTATATAATAAATCACGCCCGAGAGAGTAATCTCTCGGGAATTTTATTTGCTGATAAAATTTCGTAACTTCTTTATATTACAAATATACAACCCCCTAGATATTACCCTGTACTCCTTCCCTAAATTACCAGGTAAAGCCACGACAATAGTTTGTTTTTGATGCCTTAAACAATATTCTATAAGTGGTGCATAATCACCATCTCCACTGAATAAGATAAAGGAGCTGAAATTATCTAAATTATTAAAAACATCAAGGGCTATTTCGATATCAAAATCACATTTACGCCTTGCTAATGGTTGAGAAAACAGCTTATCTAATTCTTCAGTGATTTTATTATTAACATTTCGATTTTTCAAAGTTTGTCTCATTTCCACCATTCGCAACTTTAAATAAGATTTATCAAGATCTACCGGAACATATTTAACATCTTTTGTTCTTACAAAGAACCGATCGTTCTCTTTTTGTTTTAATGAATTAATAAAATCTCGTGATTTTTTAGTAATATCAGTGCCAAAATAAAAATTAATTTTAAAAACCTCTGGATAGGTTAAAAGGTATTTAATCAATTTCTGAGCATCGATTTTCCAGTCAAGGCCTTCTTGCCAACCATAAACATTGGCCCAATCTATACAAACTAAAGCCTTACCTTTTAATTTAAACTTGAAGTCTTGATTTTCCATATTTTGTTAATTAAATTTTCTTCAACTTCGGCCCAAATTTTGATTATTTTTCAATTAATTTTTCGACTTTTAATTTTAAAAAATCAGCTTACTTTAGCTGATTTTAATTCAATTTTTCCCAAAAGTCAACTTTGGGGGATGTGGATAACTTTCGGTTTTCTTTCGGTATGGTTTTGATATAATATACTAAACTATGGATAACTAATATGCTTACTAAAAGAAAAAGGCAAATACTGAACTACGTAACTAAATATATAAAGAAGAATAATTATGCTCCTTCTTTGGAAGAAATAAAGAAGCATTTTAGGTTATCTTCGATTTCAACTGTTCATCAACACGTCGAAACTCTTAGGGAAAAAGGATATTTAAGAAAGATAGAAAACCAACCAAGGTCAATTGAGTTAAATAAAAAAAGAGGTAGGTCAGATTTAGTAAAAATTCCCCTGCTCGGCACTATTGCTGCCGGCGAACCAATTGAAGTATTTGAAAATCCAGAAACAATTAAGGTGCAAAAAAATCTACTTTCAAAATCTGGAGAACATTTTGCCTTAAAAGTTCAGGGGGAAAGTATGATAGACGAGGGAATTTTCGATGGCTCCACGGTAATAATTAGAAAACAACCAATGGTAGAAAATGGAGAAACAGCAGTTGCCCTAATAAACGGGAATGAAGTAACTCTAAAAAAAATCTACAGAGAAAGAAATGGATTCCGTCTCCAACCCGCTAATCCAAATATCAAACCGATTTTTACAAAGGAGTTAGTTATACAGGGAAAAGTTATTAGTGTTATTAGGAGTTTCGAGGAATTGAAAAGGGAAGTAACGATAATGCGGAAAAGATCGGAAGAGCAACGTCAATTTATTAATTTGCCCAAAGATACCGAACCGCTAGTAATTATTGGTGATGTTATAGAAAAATTAAAAATACTACCCGACAAATCAATAAATTGTATTGTAACCTCTCCGCCTTATTGGGGACAAAGAGATTACGGAATTGAAGGACAAATTGGTAATGAAAAAAGCCCAGAAGAATATATTAAAAAAATATTAGACATTGCGAAGGAATTGAAACGAGTTTTAGTTGATGATGGTGCATATTTCTTAAATATAGGAGATAAATATATTGATAAAAATCTGCAAATGATTCCTTTTAGATTGGCGATAGAAATGCAAAAAATTGGTTGGGCGATAAGAAATACTTTAATATGGCGGAAAACAAATGCAATGCCATCATCAATAAAAGATAGGTTCTCGAATATCTATGAACCAATATTTTTATTCGTTAAAAAACCAGATAACTACCTAACTCCTGAATATTATTTTGATTTAGATTCTATTAGAATCCCACATAAAAATAATAATGAAAAAGAAAAAAGTCCCAGACAAAGGACTTTATTAGTAGAGGAGTCTAATCAAGAATTAGAATTACCACTCACATTGTCCATCGAAGAATACGAAAAGTGGAAAGATAAAATAAATAATAAAAATGGGTACAATGGTAAATTTAAAAATACTAACAAAATAAATTTAGGCGCTTCACCAGGTGCAAGGATGTCTGTATATGGAGAATTTTATTCTAGACAAAGAAAACACAAAATAGACAGTAATCTAGAGTTAGAAATAATACACTTTATAAAAAAATATAGAAAGAATAAAGGAATATCGTCTAAAAAAATAGATAAAATATTTGGTTACAAAGATACTGCTGGACATTGGTTCAGAACAGATAAGGGTGGGAGATGTCTACCTAAACCAGAAGATTGGCCAAAACTAAAGAATATTTTGGATATCAAAGACGACAGATATGATAAAATTATGATAAAAGAACATTATGTTTTACAAACCGTAAAGCCACACGAATTAGGAAAAAATCCAGGTGATGTTTGGGATTTTGCTACAGGAAAATCACAGGATTCCCATTTTGCAATATTCCCTGAAGAATTACCTAAAAGAGCAATATTGTCATGTTGTCCTGAAAATGGAATTGTCTTGGATCCATTTGCTGGAAGTGGAACAAGCTTAAAAGTTGCGAAAGAACTCAATAGAAGGTCAATCGGTATAGAATTACAGAAAGATTACCTAAATATTATAAGAAAAAGGTGTGGTAAAATTAAAGTGTTATAATTCTTCTAACCCTAGATAATCTTTAAGCAATTTCTTGGAGTATTTTTTAGGATAAATAACTTTTATCCTCTGTGGTTCTCCTTTTAAGTTTTGGAATCTTTTAGCTTTCTTATATAAAAATCTTATATCTCCTCTTGAGTGCAATCTATTTAGCTCTTTCATATGCTTACCAGCGTTAATACAATTGCCATAAGTAGATTTTAGTAATCCGTTAGGTATTGAAAATAAAACTATAATTTTGGGTAAGTTCTCTAAATTATTGTGTATTATTTGGATTACGTAAGTTAAGCAGATTTTCCCATTTGAATAGACTTTCGGCAAACTAGGTATAAATGGATAATAATTTCCCCTTGCTGTTTTATCAATTCCGTAAGTCGTTTGATTTTGAGCTATTTGTATTTTTCCTTTAAAGTCTGCGGGGTTAGAATCGGTAGCGGTTTTAATTTCTAAATGTATAAAAGCATCCGGGGTTTCAAACATCAGATCTGAACCAATAGGTGAAGAATTGACTGCAAATATTCTATATTGCCCAAATAAGTTATGAACTACCCTTTCAGCACCGATGTCTAGTTCTGAAGACTTGTTATATGCTTCTCGGCTCGTTGCTTTAAATACCCCAAGCCAATCTTTCTTTATCTTATTCTTTGATTTTAATCTTTCAAGAAACCACGCAAGATTTTTTTCTACAAAAAAATAAATCTCTTCAAAATATCTTTTTTCAATTAATTCAATTTCCTTTGATTTCATATTTTTATTTTATCATAATCCTTAAAAATCGTCTTTTAAATTTTGAGGGCTTTTTTGGATTAATTTTTCGCGGGGGCGGTCGGTTTTGGGTAGGTCTTTCATTTTTGTCATTTTTTTATCATTAAGTTTTTCCTGTTTTAAAACAACGATTTTTGATTTTTTAAATATTCTTCTGCTTTTTTAATAATTCTTTTTGTGAAATCTAAATAATCTTTCGCTTCTCTTTGGGAAATAATTATTCCTCCCTCGTATAAATCTAAATTTCTCTTTTTTCTCATTCTGTCTCCAATAATTTCTATATTTTCATCATTCAAAATTTGAGATAATTTTTCTAAAATCTTAATATGATGACCAACCCTGCTTTTCACCCGGTAACCGCAAACAAAAATTAGAACAATGCCGATTTTAACCAAAGCAGAGTAAGAAAAATTAAATATTACTTCCGGTTCTTTGCTACGAACGGCAATACCTAAATCTTTAGTAGTATTACGAAAATATTTTAAAACAGTTTTATTTTCAAACCTTTTCTTTTGAAAAAATTTTGTATCGAAAGTTAATCTCCTAAAAGGAACGCTACCACCATAACTTGTTGAACCATAAGAAAAGCTTCCGTAGGTCATAAGAGTTTTATATACTCTTTAGAAAAAATATCTTTTAAAAATGGGTCTTTTTTGCGCATTCTTTTTTCAAATTCTTTTTTTGTTAATTCCACAGAATTTATTTCCCTACCGGTTAATTTTTGGATTTCCAGAATTACTTTTTGGACCTTTAAGGTGTCGAAATCTCCCACAATCAAAACATCAATATCGCTTTCCAAAGAGAGTCGGTTTTTAGCATAGGAACCAAAAATATAAACAGAGTCAATGTTTTTTAGTTTACTTAATTTTTCTTTCAAAATTTTTTCAAATCCAAAACCTTTTAGAATGATTTTTTTATATTCTTTTAAAAAGGGGTATTTTCTGTTCAGAAAAAAATATCTTTCTTTTCCCCGAAATTCATCAGAAAGCACTCCTTCTTTTTTGAGTTCAAGAAGTTTTTTATAGACATTGGAAGGGTCTTCTTTTAACAATTTAGCTAATTCGTTAACATAAAAACTCTCTTTTTCATTCAAGAATAACAAATTAAGAACTTTTTTGGTTATTTTTGAACGCAATAAAATCATATTGTTAAATATTACTATAATTATAGTTAAATATTACCATAATACAAAAATGAAATCAATTTTCTCTGCCCGTTCCCAACAAAATAGCTAAAGGTTTCTCGTCTCTCAAATTTTCGGTGCCCTTTTGGATTAATTTTTCGCGGGGGCGGTCGGTTTTGGGTAGATTTTTTAACTTCATATTCACTTAAACAATTTTCTTTGGCGGAAGGATTTGGCGGTTTCCAGGGCGATTGTTTTGCCGAGTTTGGTTAAAGAAAAAGAGGTTTGGGGGTCGCCGATAGTCGATGAAGTTTGCCCCCTTTGGGGTTTGCCTTCATCTCCGCTCCTCACTACGCTCGGGTAATAAAAAAACTCCCCTTTATAGGGGAGTTTTTTTGATGTCTTC
>JAHXGN010000017.1:9443-11389 GCA_019923625.1 Candidatus Nealsonbacteria bacterium | reverse complement strand
TTTTCCTTTTACTCAAAACAAAGATATAAAGAATCTCTAAAATAGCTAAGGTATTAATGACTAAAAGAGCAATAAACCACCATTTATCATTCTTTCTAGCTGCTTTCCACAAAGCTACTCCTTTCCATGGCAAGCACCAAGCAATCATTAATAAGATAAGCCATTGATTTTCAACTAAAAATTCTTCTGTCACATTTTTATTTTTTACTCTATAGTCAACTTCGTTGTACTTCAGGGCTCAATTAATTTCCTGCCCTGAGCCTGTCGAAGGGCTCGACTTTTTGTTTTGAATTTCCTCCTGAATTTTTCTATGGTCGGTCGCCTCAACTTTTAAAAGATTTTCTATTAACGGACTCACATTTTTATTTTAGAATGCCTTGTTTAAAATTAATTGGCTTAATAAATTTATTTTACCAAAAAATCGCCTTCTTGGCGATTTTTGTTGGCTGCGGGGCTAGGATTCGAACCTAGATCAGAGGGACCAAAACCCTCTGTGCTACCGTTACACCACCCCGCAATATCAATGAAAGCTAGGTTTTCATTTCAACGTTGCGCTCGGCTTGCGCCTCACTTACGTATTCAATTACGGCTAATTCCAGGGGCAGTTGCGGAATTGAAGAATATTTCATTTTGTTTTCCGCTTCCAGAAAAAGATTTATAATTTGGCGCAATTCCTCTTCTTTAAAAATTTCCGTCTGTTTTTGAAGTTTTTTAAATTCCTCTTTGGTTAGACCGATAATTAAGGGGTTATTCTCTTCCCCCCCGGTTAATTTTAAAATCAAGGCCTGTCTTAGATAATCAATTAAGGTTTTGCTGAATTGTTGAAGGTCTCTCCCCTGCTCTATTAATTCATTTAAAAAACCAAGGGCTTGGGCTGCTTTTTTTTGAGAAAGAAAATCAACAAATTGACTGACTAAATTTATTTCCACCAATCCCAATAAGTCCTTGATATCCTCAGCTTTTATTTCTCTTTTTTCTTCCAAAACGCCCGAAAATGTTAAAACCTGGTCCAATAGACCTTCGGCGTCTCTAATTGAACCCCCGGAATTTATGGCAATTAGCTCTAAAGCCGGTTTTTCAATTTTTATTCTCTCTTTTTCGGCAATAATTTCCATTCTTTTGATAATTTCCGGCCGGGTCAGTTTTCTAAAATCAAATCTCTGGCAGCGGGAAATAATCGTTGGTATCATTTTGTGAATTTCGGTAGTGGCTAAAACGAAAATAGCATGAGCCGGCGGTTCTTCCAAGGTTTTTAAAAGGGCATTGGCAGCGTCTTTGGTGATTTGGTGACTTTCGTCAATTATATAGACCTTATATTTTGATTTTGTCGGGACAAATTTTATGCCATCTCTTAGTTCTCTTACTTCATCAATTCCCCGATGAGAAGCAGCGTCAATTTCAATTAAATCAATTGAGTTTCCTTGTTTAATTTCCAAACAAGAAGAACATTTTTGACATGGCTCAAATTGACCATCCCGGCGATTATAGCAATTTATGGCTTTGGCTAAAAGTCGAGCCATGGTTGTTTTTCCGCTGCCTCTTGGCCCGGCAAACAAATAGGCGTGGGAAATCATTCCTGAAGAGAGGGCATTGGTTAGGGTCTGGATTATATGTTCCTGACCGATAATTTCAGAAAATTTCTGGGGACGATATTTTCGATATAAGACCAAATTTGTCATTAAATTTTATTATTTTAAAAATCCTAAAAAATGGGGCAAAAAAACGATTAGGCCAATCATAATTGAACCCAGAATCGCCAATAGAACGATAGCCGACATAACATCTTTAATTTTTCTGACCCTTTCATCGCTTTCCGGTTGAAGAAAATTTAGAAATCTTTCAAAAACAGAGTTTATTAGTTCTAATCCCAAGACGGCAAATATCATTGTTAAAAGAACGGCTTTTTCGGTTCGGGAAGTCGGAAAATAAAACATAGCCATAGAAAC
>JAHXGN010000017.1:0-9361 GCA_019923625.1 Candidatus Nealsonbacteria bacterium | reverse complement strand
ATGTTTTGTCTAAATTTGAAAGTCCCCTGATTTTCTGATAATATTAAATCAATATGAATCTTAAACTTTACAACACTCTCTCCGGAAAAAAAGAAACGTTTAAACCAATAAAAAACGGAAAAGTTAATCTTTTTGTTTGCGGCATTACTCCTTACGACTTTGCCCATCTCGGACACGCCAGAACCTATATTATTTTTGATATAATTGCCGGATATTTGAGAGAAAAAGGATTTAATCTTTTTTATCTTCAAAATATCACTGATATTGATGATAAGATTATAAACCGGGCGAAAGAAAGAAAAACAACTACCCTAAAATTAGCCAGATTCTTTGAAAAAGAATATTTGAAAGATATGAAAAATTTAAAAATAGACAACGTGACAAAATATGCCAGAGCGACAGAACATATTAAAGAAATCATCAGCCAGGTTGAAAGGTTGCTCAAAAATGGCTTTGCTTATCAAATTGATGATGGAATTTATTATGACATTTCAAAATTCAAAGATTATGGAAAGTTATCGAGAAGGACAGTTTTGCAGGCAGAAGATGCTGTTTCCAGGATTGATGAGGCAAAAGAAAAAAGAAACAAAGGAGATTTTTGTTTATGGAAAAAATCGAAGACCGGAGAGCCAAAATGGAAATCACCCTGGTTTTCAGGAAGACCGGGCTGGCACATAGAGGATACGGCCATTACCGAGAAATATTTTGGGCCGCAATACGACATTCACGGTGGCGGCAGAGACCTTATTTTTCCCCATCATGAAGCTGAAATCGCCCAAATGGAAGCGATTTCGGGAAAAAAACCATTGGTTAAATACTGGCTGCATTCAGGATTTTTGACCGTCAAAGGTCAGAAAATGGCAAAATCCCTGGGTAATTTTATTACCATAAAAGATTTTGTTAAGAAACAGTCACCCAGATTATTAAGATTTTTGGTCTTAAAGAATCATTACCGCTCACCCCTTGACTATGATGAAACTTCGGTTTTGCAGGCCAAGAGAGAATTAGAACGCATTGATGAATTTGTGGAAAAACTGAAAACTGTAGGGGTCAAACACACGAGCAAAGCGAGAGGGGAAGATGAAGGCGAAGCCTTCAGCGACCCTCCACACTCGCTGCCGAGGCTGCCGAGGTCTGACCTCGGCAGCCTCGGCAACCCCTATAAAAAATTTGAATCAGCCATGGAAGATGATTTTAATACGTCGAAAGCTGTAGCTGTTATTTTTGAATTAATAAACAAGGGGAGCTCTTTAATCGTTCAAAACAAACTGGTCAAAAACGACGCTAAAAATATTTTAGAATTTTTGAGAAAAATTGATAAAGTTTTTAATTTTATCTTCTGGAAAAAACCGAAAGAAAAAATTCCCACCTCTGTGTTAAACATAGTTAAACTAAGAGAGAAATATCGTAAGGAAGGAAAATGGCAGAAGGCCGACAAAATCAGGAAAAAAATTAAGGAATTAGGTTATCAAATTAAGGATACAAAAGAGGGACCGAAAATTAAAATATTTCGTTAAATATCTTGTCAATTTGTTTTTCCAGAGAAAAACTTTTCGTTTTCTCTCGTTTTTGTTTATTCTGCCAAGACGGTTGATAAAAATTCAGAACCTGATTAGCTACTTTTTGCCAGGAATATTTTTTGGCTTCTTCAACCCCCCATTGACCCATTTCTTCTCTCAGTTTTTCATTTTTGATTAAAATTTCTAATTTTTTGGCCAGGGTTTTGTAATCTCTGGGTTTGGCTAAAAACCTGGCTCCTTTTCCGGTTAAAACTTCTTTGTAACCTTTATTGGCAAAAGCCACCACCGGTTTTTGGCAAGCCATGGCTTCAACCAAAACCAAGCCAAAACTTTCGCCAAAAATTGCCGGACTGCAATAAATATCACAACTTTTATAATAAGAGGCGACTTTCTCTTCTGGTACTTTTCCTTCAAAAATGACATTTTTTAATTTATTAATTTTTACCCATTTTTCTAAATCTTCTTTTAAGGGTCCTTCACCGACAATAATTAACCTCACCCCGCCCTTTGGACCAAAGGGCGGGGTTTTCTCTAAAATTTTGTAGGCTTTAAGTAAATAAATTAAACCCTTTCTTTCTTCAATCCTTCCAAGAAATAAAATATTGATTTTGCCATCAAGGAATTTTTTTATTTTTTCTACTTGAGGATTAAATTTTTCTAAATCTATTCCGTTGGGAATAATTGTTTTGGGGCCTGAATATTCTTTAAAATATTTCAAATTAAAAGGGGCTACTCCAATTATTCCGTCAATTTTCCATTGGCAAATTTTATTAATTAGACCCAGAACAGCAGGAAACCTCTTCATAAATTTACTTCCTTCTAAGCTGGCGTGAAAGGTTAAGATATTTAAAGTATCTGAAGCAGCAGGAGAAGCTAAGATTTGGAGGGTTGAGGGAAGGCCAAAGTTATGAAAATGCAAGACATCAAATTTTTCTCTCTTTAAAGTATCCTCAATCGCCAGGGAATTAAAATTGATGGCCAGATCTGATATGGCGCCGTTAAAAGGAAAAGGGAAAGAGGTTCCCAAAAGAATAACATTTTTGCCGTAATATTCTTCTCTTTTTCTTCGGGGCGCGATAATTTTACATTCAACTCCCCTTTTTCTGAATTCTTTATACAATCCCAAAACGTGCCTTTTTACGCCGCCGGGCTGGTAAAAACTATGGAAAGAAATGAGAGCTACCTTCATATATATATATTAACTTGCCTTTTTCCTATTTTATGTTAAATTAAAACATATGGCAAAAGAACTTCCGGATAAATTGCCGCCTCAATCAATAGAAGCTGAGAAGTCCTTACTCGGCTGTTTAATGCTTGATAAAAACGCTATTATTAAAGTGGCTGATTTCTTGCAGCCCCGTGATTTTTACAAAGGCATTCATCGAGAAATTTATTTGGCTTGCCAGAAACTATTTGAAAAAGGAGAGCCGATTGATTTATTGTCGGTTTCTACCGTTTTGAAAGGAAAAAACCTTTTAGAGGAAATTGGCGGCCATGGTTATTTAACCGATTTAATTAATTCCGTTCCAACGGCCAGCCATGTTTTAAATTATGCCAAAATTGTCCAACGAAAAAGAACTTTGCGGGATTTAATTGAGGCCGGTCAGGAAATTGATCAAATCGGTCACAATGAAACCGAAGATGTTGATATTTTATTAGATCGAGCGGAAAAAAGAATTTTTAGTATTGCCCAAAAGTCATTAACCCAAAATTTTATTTTGGTTAAAGACAGATTAGAAGAGGCATTTGAAAGAATTGACAATCTTTCAAAACATAAGGCTGGTTTTCGCGGATTGCCGACCGGCTTTTCCGAATTGGATAATATTTTAGCCGGTCTTCAAAAATCGGATTTAATAATTTTGGCTTCTCGGCCCTCTTTAGGAAAAAGCAGTTTAGCGCTCAATATTGCTTTAAATATTGCTGTTAATCAAAAAATGCCGGTCGGAATATTTTCTTTGGAAATGTCAAACGACCAGGTGGTTGACCGGCTAATTTCCTCTTTGGCTAATGTTGATTTGTGGCGCCTAAGAACCGGTCGGCTTTCGGCCGAGGGAGAAAATAATGATTTTATCAGGATTCAGCATGCCCTGGGAATTTTGGCTGAAGCCCCTATCTATATTGATGACCGATCAGCCACAAACGTAATTCAAATGAAGGCTATGGCCAGAAGATTACAAGCCGAAAAAGAATTGGGTTTAATTATTGTTGATTATCTTCAATTAATGGAAGCCCGCAATCAAACCGAATCAACTGTCCAACAAATGACTGAAATTTCCCGCTCTCTTAAGGGCTTGGCTAAAGAATTAAACATTCCAGTTTTGGCTATTTCTCAATTATCAAGAGCGGTAGAACAAAGAAGCCCTCAAATTCCTCGCCTCTCTGATTTAAGAGAAAGCGGCGCCTTAGAACAAGACGCTGACGTGGTCATTTTCATATATAGGGAAGATAGATACCGGCCCGAATCAAACAGAAAAAACATTGCCGATCTTATTATTGCTAAACACCGCAACGGTCCGGTGGGCAGAGTGGAATTATATTTTGATGACCAAATAGCCAGCTTTAGAAGTTTAGAAAAAGGTTATCTGGTGGAAGAATAATGTATCCAATATGTACTCCCCGACTATTCAAAAACTAATAGATTTATTTTCAAAATTTCCAACGGTCGGACCAAGAACAGCCAGCCGATTTGTTTTTTATTTAATGAGATTGCCAAAAGAAGAAATAAAGGATTTTTTAAATTCCATCCTCAATCTCAAAAAAACAATTAAAATTTGTTCTTTTTGTTTCAATCCTTTTGAGCCCTCGGCAAGCTTGGGCCAAAAGGGCGAGCTTTGCCCAATTTGTCAAGATGTTACCCGAAACAGGAGTTTAATTTGTTTGATTGAAAAAGAAAGCGATTTAATTTCAATTGAAAAGACCAAAAAATATAAAGGGCTTTATTTTATTTTAGGCGGATTGGTTTCTGTTTTAAAAAAAGAAAAGATAAAGAAACTGAGAATTAAAGAATTGGAAGAAAGGATTAAGGCGCCTCAAAAATTCGGCATTTTAGACGCTTCTTTTAAAGAGATTATTTTGGCATTAAATCAAACCACCGAAGGCCAAGCCACCACCTTATATTTAAAAAGGAGCTTAGCTCCTTTTGGAAAAAAAATCAGCCAGCTTGGCCGGGGCTTACCAGTAGGAGCAGAATTAGAATACGCCGACGAGGAAACCCTGGTCTCCGCCTTAGAAGGGCGGAAATGACTAATGACTAATTCCTAATTACTAATCAATTCCCAATGACTAATGACAAAATGACTAAAAAAATAATTAGTCATTAGACATTTTAACATTAGGCATTGATTAGACATTAGGCCTGGCGCCGTAGTGAAACAAAGTTTCTACTACTGGGGTCAATTAGGAATTAGAAATTTTCATTATTTCTATTTCTGTAAAGGGTTGGCGATGGCCCTTTTTTACTTTATAGCGCTTTTTTGCTTTGTATTTGAAAGCAATTACCTTTTTTGCTTTTCCTTGTTTTATAATTTTTCCAATTACTTTTGCCCCTTTAACCAAGGGAGTGCCGATTTCTAATTTATTTTCTTCTTCCCCGGGTTTAGCCGAAACCGACGGGCTANNTTTTCAATTTTCCCTGCCCCTAGACTAATTTTTTGGTCTTGGGGGTCAATTTTTATTTTTTGACCCGGTGAAACCAAATATTGTTTTCCACCGGTACGAATTACTGCGAACTGTGTCATATTATTTTTCTCCTGTCTGCCCCGTACCAAACCGAGGGTTTTGGCGCGGGGTTTCGCTCCGCTCAATTTTTTTATTCTTTATTTCAGTTGGCTCTGCCAACTGTTTTATCTCCCCTATTTCTATCAGTTTTTCCACCCTTTCGTCAAGCAAAGAAAGCCGTTTTTCTGAATCTTCATAAGCCGAAGAAGCGCTTCTTAGGTGGTCCCCGAGTTTCCTGAAACCATTCATTAGTTTATTGGCATCGGTCTGTATTCTACTTAATTTCTTTAAAATTTCTTTGGTCTGTCGGGAAATCTGCGTATCGCGGAACCAATCAATAATTGTCCGCAGAGTCAAATAAATCGTATTAGGCGAAGTGAGAACCACTTTTTTACTTCTGGCATAACTAGCAATATCTTCCTCTCTTAAATTAAACATTATTTCATAAAAAATTGCTTCAGCCGGTATAAACATTAGAGCGAAATCAACGGTATCTTCAGATGGTAAAATGTATTTTGATGAAATCTCATTTATTTTTAATTTTATATCCTGAATAAGTTTTTTTTGAAGTATGTTTCTTTCTTCTTCGCCTTGCGTTTCTTTCATTTTTACGAAATTATCGGAAAAAAATTTAGCATCAACCGGAAGAAGTTTTTTATTCGGAAGTTTTAAAACAAACTCAACTTGCGCACCCGAAGAAAAAGAATAATTTGCCAGACAAAGTTCTTGGGGAAAATACTCGCTTAAAATATGTCCTAAATTGGCCTCTCCCCATTCCCCCCTTAGCTTCGGCGTTCTAAAAATCTCCTGAAACGACGATATACCTTTCATTGTTTCCTGAACCTGTTTTAATTCCTCTCGAATTTGCACCGTCTCTTTGGTGAAAGAAGAAATTTGCTTATTCATGGCTTGAGAGCTGCCATCAACGCTGCCCCGGATTTCTCGTAACTGATTAATCATTAAATCGGTAATTCGTCTTTCCAAATCCTTTATTGAGTCCGACTGGACTTTATCAACGTTCGATTTTTTCAACAGGAAAAAAATGAAGACTCCGCCAATTATCAAAAAAACAATTAAAATCAAAGAGGGTTCAGCCATAAAAAAATGATAACATTATTTTATTAAAAATTCAACTAAAAGAAATAAAACAAAGGTAAGATAAATTCCCAGTAAGAAGAGGGCTTCTTTTTGGATGATTTTGCGGCCGGTCCGGACAAATAATAAGAAAAAAAATGCCGATATTATCAGAAAAAATCGAGCCATAACAAAGGGCGAGAAATCAATTATTTCAATTGGATGAATTAAAACAACAATGCCTAAAACTAAACTGGCTGTAACAATAATGCAACCCATTAAATTTCCTAAAATCATCCAGGATTGTCCTTTTCTGGCTGCCTGTAAGCAAAACCAGGTTTCTGGCAGAGCTGTTCCTAAACTAACAATTAAAATTCCGATTAAGGGAAGCGGGGCATTTAAGGTTTTGGCAAAAAAGTCAGCTGAACTAATAATGCCTTGGGCGCTGATTAAAAGTAAAACCGCTCCCCCTAATATTATTCCCAAATCTTGAATAAAAGTTTTAAATTCTTTTATAATGCTTTTTGGTTTGACGCCGTCATAAATTTTGGAAAAATACTCTTTTTTTGAAAAAAGCCAGGAAGAATAGAAAATAAAAGCTAAAATTAACAATACTCCGTCTATTCTTGAAAGAGAGCCGTCTAAAATTAAAATTAAGGGTAAAATCGCGGCAATTACAGTAAAAACTAAACTTGCTTGAACGGTCCGGCTTTCAATTTCTATTCCTTTTAGAATTAAAGTAGCCAGGGCAATAGCTAATGTAAGGTGAATAACATTGGCTCCAACGATATTGCCAAAAGAAAGTTCGGGAATTCCGCCCAGAGCCGAAGTAATTCCTATAAAAAGCTCGGGAATGGAAGCGGCAAAAGAGAGGATAAAAAAGGCAACGACAAATTCTCGCCAGCCCAAAAACCGGGCTATTCTGGTTAAAGCCCCGACCAGCCAACTACCTGATAAAGTAAGCAGAAGACAAGAAATTAAAAAAATAAAAATATGGATGACTAAATTCATAAAAAGTATATTATCTTGTAAATAATTCCACCAAGAAGTATCAAAAATAAAGGATAAACCAAAAGTTTTTTAGGATTGATTTTGCGGTACATTAGCAAGATTAAAATTCCATCGATTCCAATCATTACTCCACCGACAAAGGCAATGACTGGAATAAACTGTTTAATACCGATTAAAAAAAGAAGTAAGGGAACGAAACAAGTAATTGCCCAGGATAAATTTTTTGTCAATTTTAAATCATACCAGAAAACTTTTTTTAATGTTAATCCCAGAGCAATAAAAGATGTAAAGGTAGTCAAAACGCCAAAGAAAAGCACTAAAGAGACGATTCCGTCGCCCAGAACAGCTCTTAATCCGAGCAAAGCTGTTTCGGTTGTCTGGGGCCCAGTAATTCCCAAAACCAGATAAATAAAGAAAAGATAGACAACTGCTGGAATAAAAATGGCAATCGGAATAATTTTTAAAAGCAATTTCTTTTGTCTTCCTAACATTTCTTCTGCTTCCGGAATCAAAGCCGCGCCCCATAAAGAAAAAAGAATTATTCCGTAAGGCAGAAAAATATGGGAAAAATCCGGAGAAGGAAAAAGATTTTCAATTGTTATAAACGGTTCTGCCCGAAAAAACATAGCAAATAAAATTATAAAAAATAAAATCAGTCCCCAAAATTGAACTTTAGCAATAGCTTTTATTCCAAAAAAAATCAGAGCAGCTCCAATTAAAAAATAGAAAAGCGTATAAATTAAAGAGCCACCGCCAAAAATCGGTGAAAGCAGTTCAAACAGGAATTCTCCCCCGACAATTAAATAAGCTAAAATTGCGCCAAAGATTCCCAAAATTGTTGAGCCGTAAGCTATCTTTTCTCCCCTTTTTCCTAAATAAATTTTGGCAAAACCGGGGAGCCGTTTATAATCAGGAGTTCTCAAAGCCAACTCTCCGAAAAATTGATGAATTAAAATAACCAAGGGTCCCAAAACCAAAAAATAACCGAGAATTACCCAAAAACCCACCTTAAGAGTGACATAAGGCAAAGCAAAAAGCCCCACCCCAATAATCGTGCCAGAAAGAGTGGCTATAGCATAGATTATTTTCATACAAATGGGTTAAGAAGATGGGATAAAGGTTAGGAAGCCAGTATGGAAGTTGGGTTAAGAAGTTGGAAAAGATTTATACTAACCTCCTAACCCCTAAACCATACCGGTGTCTTAACCTTTTAACCATAAACCATTATCACTCACTCTTTTGCAGTTTCTTTAACATTCCCAGCATTTCCACCGGAAACAAAATAGTGGTGTTTTTTTTGCCGCTACTCGCTATTTCTAAAATTGCCCAGCGATGGACGGTTTTTGTTGGCTCCGGGGACCGGGGAGCAGACGACGTTCGAACCTATTGGATTAATATAAAAGAGTATTTTGAGACACCGGTTCTTAGCCGCCCGTAAGCATTAATATCTTAATTATTAAAACAATTTTGGCGGTAGGAATTTTAAAACTTCAGAATTTCTTATCAAAATTGTTCTAGAGGTAGTATAAGTTAATCCCTTGTTGGGCTCCATTTCAAAGCCTAAATAAATACATTCAATGTTTCTTTTTCTTAACGACTTAACAGCCGGCTGAAGATCAGAATCCGAGCTTGCCAAAATGGCGGTTTTCAATTCGCCATCACGGGCCATATTGACCATATCCACGCCTCTTCGGACATCCACTCCTTGACGCTTTCCAATTTCTTTTTAAAATTTTCCCAATCTATAAAAAGAATAGTTTGCATTTAATTTAAAACCCTACCGGACCGAATGGCTGGGTAGGGCGTTTATACTCCAATATTACCACAAGCTTATCAAAAAAGCAAGTCAAGTAAGTTTTCCACAACCACTACCCCACCCCGCTACTCACTATTTCTATAAAACTGCCATTGGTAGGTTTTTTGGTTTCTAAAAAATAGAGTTGACCCCATTTTTTTTGGCGACTCTCGAATTTGACTTATCCCCATACCAATTGAATAAATTACCTTCTTGGCGAAGGTCTGCCAACAGGCATTATATA
>JAHXGN010000016.1:4810-11931 GCA_019923625.1 Candidatus Nealsonbacteria bacterium | reverse complement strand
AAAGGGTTTTTGGTGCTGAGATTTATTCAAAAAAAAGAATTAGAGAATTTTTAAAAGAAAATAAGATAGATAAAACAACAAAGAGTCGCCTCGAAAGGTTATTAAAATCTCTCTAATTCGGTGCAAGTATTTCTCGACGCTAATATCTTTTTTGCCGGAGCTAGATTCCCAAAAGGCGGATTTGGCTTTGTTTTGGAATTAGCCAAGAAAGGAAAATTAGAAATTATCACTGTAAATCAGGCCTTGTTTGAAGCAGAAGAAAATGTTCGTAAAAAATTAGGTCTCCCCTATCTCAACCGTCATTACCAAAATTTATTAGAAATAAAACCAAAAATTCAATCGATAAAATTTATTACTCCTAAGGAAATTACAAAACTGAGCAAAATCGTGCCAACCAAAGATATTCCGATTTTGTTAGGAGTAATTTTGAGCAAATCTCAAGTTCTTTTGACTCTTGATAGAAAACATTTTTTAGATAATGAAAAATTGAAAAAAACAAAGCTTCCTTTTGAAATATTTAATCCAGGAGAGTTTTTAAGAAAATATTTCCAATGAAAAAATTCCTTGGCTGGAAAAAGAAATTAGATTGTAAAACTTATGAAAATGAAAAAAGAAAGATTTAAACTAATAGCATCGGTCTATCTAGTTTTAATAAAAGATAATAAAGTCCTTCTCTCGCGGAGATACAATACGGGATATTTCGATGGTAATTATAGTTTTCCCGCGGGGCACATTGATGGGAATGAAAACTTAAAACAGGGTTTGGTTAGAGAAATAAAGGAAGAAATAGGTATCAATCTGGATCCACAATATTTAGAGTTAATTCATGTAATGAATAGAAAGATACCAGATGATGAGCGGTTAGATTTCTTTTTTACTACTAAGAAATGGCAGGGGGGGCCCAAAATTATGGAGCCAGAAAAGTGCGATGATTTGAGGTGGTTTGACCTTGATAATCTACCAAAGAATATAGTCCCCTACATTAGGCAGGCAATTAATTCTATTTTGAACAATATAATTTACAGCGAGCGCGAAGGATATGAAAAAGAAATATAAATTAATTTTGGTGTCGGGGTCGCTAAAGAGGATTGAAAAAATCGAAAAAGAGGCGCAGAAATATTTTAAGGGTGCTAAAGGTAGTCACGATTGGGATCATGTCGAAAGAGTTTATAATTTAGCACTAAAAATTGGTAAAAAAGAAAAAGCTGATTTAGAAATTCTTAAATTATCGGCAATTTTGCATGATATTGGAAGAAAGCATCAAGATGAAGTTAATGGAAGAATTGATCACGGCGAGACAGGGGCAAAATTGGCTAAGAAGATTTTAGAAAAATACAATTTTGAAAGAAAGAAAGTTGAAAAAATAATTCACTGTGTTGAAACTAATCGATTTAGAGGAAACAAAAAGCCAGAATCTAAAGAAGCGAAAATTTTATTTGATGCTGATAAATTAGACGCTATTGGAGCAATTGGTATAGGGAGAGCATTTCTATTTGCTGGAGAAGTTGGGGCAAAATTACATGATAAAGATGTTGATATAAGTAAAACCAAGGAATATACAAAAGATGATTCTGCCTATCGGGAATATTTGGTTAAACTAAGAAAAATTAAAGATAGAATGTTTACCAAAGAGGGAAAGAGAATAGCCAGAGAAAGACATAAATTTATGGTAAATTTCTTTGAGCATTTAAATAAAGAGGTTGATGGAAAGCTTTGATATGTTAATCAAAAGAGAAAAGGCAAAATTTAAAAGAAATTCAAAAAGCTATACGGTGAAATTATAAACCCCTGGCTGAAAAAAGAAATTAGATTGTAAAATAAAACTAACGTAAAATAAATGTTCTAGCAATGATATTACGTTAGCAATGATATTACGTTGTTTTTGAGAATATGAAAATTGCGATTATTTCGGATACTCACGACAATGTAGCCAATTTAAAAAAGGCGGTTGATTTGATTAAAAAAGAGAAAATCAATCTTATTATTCATTGCGGCGATATTTTTCATCCGCAAACCCTAAAAGAAGGGCTGAATAATTTTCAAGGTAAAATTTATATTATTTTCAGCAGAGCTGATGCCGATTTTTCAGAAATTCCTGAGAATTCTTTTAAGGAACTGCCCAAAAGCAAAATTTGGGAAGAATTCGGAGAAATAAAAATAGATGGCAAGAAAATTGCTTTTTGTCATTTTCCGGAAATTGCCAGAGATTTAGCTAATAGCCAAAAATACGATTTGGTATTTTATGGCCACACTCATAAACCCTGGGAGGAAAAAATCGGCAAAACAGAGTTGGTTAATCCCGGGAATTTAGCCGGCTTGTTTTATCGGGCAACTTTTGCTATTTATGATACCAAAATTAACAAATTAGAATTAAAAATTTTAAATTAATGCACCCTTTAATTTTACTCGCGAAAGAAGCGGTGGAAAATTATATTAAAGATGGGAAAATTATTGAACCACCAAAAGATTTATTGAAAGAGTTTTTCGAGAAGAAATCGGGAACTTTTGTGACGATTGAGAAAGGTGGGAAGATTAGGGGTTGCATTGGGACTTATTTACCGACGAAAAAGAATATTGCTGAAGAGATAATTTACAATGCCATTGCCGCAGCCACTGAAGATTATCGCTTTGGGCCGATTCAAAAAGAGGAACTTCCCGAACTTTCCTATACGGTTTATATTTTAAGTCAGCCGGAATTAATAAAAGATATTAATGAGTTAAATCCCAAAAAATTTGGTATAATTGTAAAGACGGCACCGATAACTTTTCCTCATGACAGAGATGCCGTTTTTAATGGTCATCTTGTGGCAAAGACCGGGCTTTTACTACCAGATTTAGAAAGAATTGATACTGTTGAAAAACAAATCTCCATTGCCTGTCAAAAGGCAGGAATTGACTCGCGAACAGAAAAAATCATTATTTATAAATTTGCTGTTGAAAAATTTAAGCAGTAGCGAACTTCATTCGTATGATAAATCAAAAAATCACTAAAATACTATATGAGATAAGCGAGATGCTGGAGATAAGCAGCGTGGCTTTCAAACCAAGGGCCTATCAAAGGGCGGCTCATTCATTGGAAAATTTGAAAGAGGACATTTTATTAATTTACAAGAGAGGGGGTCTTAAAGGATTGGAAAAAATTCCCGGGGTGGGCAAAAGCATTGCCAAAAAAATTGAAGAATATTTAAAAAAGGGAAAAATCAAATATTACCAAGAATTAAAAGAAAAAACGATTATTCGCTCCTTAGTCACCCATTATTTCAAAACCAAGAACGTTTCTCTGGAAGAACTTAAAAAAAGCGCCAAAAAAAGAGAAATAATATATTCAAGGTTTACCAAACCGGCCAAACAATTATTAGAATTAGCCGGCTCTGTTGAAAAAGCAAAAATGGCCATTGATAAAGTGGCTGAATGGGCAAATTCAAGGAATTTGGATTATGCCATTGAAACGGTTTTTAAAAAATGGCTGGAATTAGACCGTCTTAAGCCAAAAGAAATTATTAAAAAACCCTATTTTCAGGGAAATCCGATGGTCTGGTCGGAAACAAAGAAAAAATGGTATGTAATTTCGCCCGAAGGCGATTGGTTAGAATTTGCCGGCAGAGAATCAGAAATTGAGTGGCAAATAGTTAAATAATATGAAAATCGTTTTTATCGGAACACCCGAGTTCGGGGCCATTATTTTGGAAGGTCTTATTAAGGGCGGCTATAAGCCGATTTTAGTTGTAACAACGACAGATAAGCCGGTGGGCAGGAAACAAATCCTTACCCCTTCAGTCGTTAAAGTTGTGGCTAAAAAGCATAACATTCAAGTTGAACAATCAGAAACAATTAAAAATTTAAAATTAAAAATTAAAAATTTAAAACCAGATTTGGGAATTGTCGCAGCTTATGGCGAAATCATACCAAAAAATATATTAGACATTCCCAAGTTTGGTTTTTTGAACGTTCATCCTTCCCTGCTTCCGAAATATCGCGGTCCTTCGCCAATTCAATTTACAATTTTAAACGACGAAAAAAAATCCGGGGTGACGATAATTTTAATGGATGAAAAAATGGACCACGGCAAGATAATATCAAATATCAAATACCAAATACCAAACAACAAAATTACCTACGAGAATTTATTAAAAGAATTGGCAGAAAAAGGAGCTAAGCTCCTTATTGAAACGATTCCGAAATGGATTAAAGGTGAAATTAAACCAAAACCGCAAGATGAGATAAAGACGACTTATACAAAAATTTTAAAAAAAGAGGATGGAAAAATTGATTGGCGAAAATCAGCCGAAGAAATTGAAAGACAAATTAGGGCTTTTAATCTTTGGCCGGGAAGTTATGCCTTTTGGCAAAAAGCCGGAAAAATTTTTCGGTTAAAAATTTTTAAAGCCGATGTTTTAGCCCGAAAGAAGAATCAATCCGAAAATCAGCCGGGAAAAACATTTTTAACAGCCGACAATAAAATTGCCGTTCAAACCGGAAAGGATTATTTGATAATTGAAGAATTACAAATGGAAGGAAAAAGAAAAATGACTCCGAAAGAATTTTTAATAGGCCATCCTGATTTTATTGGAGTAATCCTCGGCTAGTCGAGCGTCACAGCGAAGGGGCGGAGATGAAGATTTATCTTCATCGACTAGTCGAAGAAAATAGATTTTCTTCACCTAAATTCTATTATGTTAACTCATACTGACCTAAAGAAAGGGGTAAAATTTATTTTGAATCAAGAACCCTATGAGGTTTTAGAGAGTTCTTTTATGTTTAAAGGAAGGGGGAGTTCGGTGGTTCAGACAAAAATAAAAAATTTAATCACTGGAAAGACAATTAATAAAACTTTTCATCCGGGTGAAGAATTTAAGGAAGCCGAGATTTTGAAAACAAAAGCCAGGTTTTTATATTCTCACCGAGAAAATTTTTATTTTTCTAAAAAAGAGGACCCCTGTCGATTTAATTTAAATCAACAACAACTCGGTTCTAACGTCCAATTCCTCAAGCCGAATGAAACAGTTGAGGTTTTGGAATTTCAAAACAAAATCATTAATATTGTTTTGCCGATAAAAATTAATCTCAAAGTAATAGAGTCACCTCCTGGAATTAAAGGAGATAGAGCTCAAGCCGGTACGAAAACCGCAATTTTAGAAACCGGAGCAAAAATAAATGTCCCTCTTTTCATCAAAGAGGGAGATATTATTGAAGTCAATGCCGAAAAAGGCGAATATGTTAGAAGGGTAGAAAAGTAAACAACCAAGGGGGCAAACTTCATCGACTACCCGAGTGTCACAGCGAAGGGGCGGAGATGAAGGCAAACCCCGAAGGGGGCAAACTTCATTGACCTTTTTTCTTTTTTTGGACTTCCAGTTCCCTGATTCTTTTTTCATCAAAACCAAAATGGTGAGCAATTTCGTGCCAGACGGTATTTTTGACAATTTCTTTTATTTCCTCTTCAGATCGAGCTATTTCTTCAATTGGATTTTTAAAAATAGTAATTTTATCCGGTAAAACTTGACCGTAGTGCCACCTTTTAGTTTGAGGTATTCCTTCGTATAAGCCAAAAATTGTTGAGTTTTTGCTCAATTTTAATTTTCTTATTTGTTCCGGTGTCGGTTCATCTTCAATAACAATCTCAATATTATTTAATTTTTCCAAAAACCTTTTCGGAATTGCTTTAATTCCCTCATTGACCAATTCTTCAAATTCAATCTTTTCAATTGTCATATAAATCATAATACCAAAAACCCGCCCTCTTGCCCACCTAAATTTCAAAGAAACTTTGGCGGGCTTGGCGATTAAAAATTATGATTTTTGTTCTGTTTTTTCCAAAATTAAATCATTAAGTATTTTTTTGACAAGCTTGATGCTGTCCCAATCAAATATAGAAATCGGAGTTGTATTTTTATTTAATTCTTCAAGATTTTCTACAACCTCACGGGCAATATCGGGTGAAACCACGTCTTTTTTGCTTACCAATACATATTCTGGTTTTTCCAGAAGCAATTTATTATATGCCCCTAATTCGCTGCGCACCGTTTTATAATCCGCCACCGGATTAGCAGAATCTGCGGCAACAAAATGAAACAAGGTCTTTGTTCGCTCTATATGCCGTAAAAATTTAATGCCGAGACCTTTACCCATAGACGCGCCCTCAATAAGCCCGGGAATATCAGCGAGTATTAAATCGTAATACACGCCCAAATTCGGCTCTAAAGTCGTGAACGGATAATTTGCCACTTTGCTTTTGGCATTAGTCAACTCGTTAAGCAAACTTGATTTTCCGACATTGGGCGTTCCTACAAACCCTACGTCGGCAATCAGCTTTAATTCAAAATGGATTTCCAGCGATTCTCCCGGCCTCCCGTATTCAAATTCTTTCGGCGTTGTATTGGTTGCTGAACGAAAATGAAAATTTCCCCTTCCTCCGCGTCCGCCGCGGACAATTACTGCCCGCTGGCCGATTTTAGTTATCTCAACATCTTCACCCGTGTTTAAATTATGCGCTACTGTTCCGACGGGAACAAATAAAATCAAATCGTCAGCGTTATTGCCGTCGCGAAATTGCGAACGGCCGTCCTGTCCGTCTTTAGCTTTAATTTCTTTTTTAAAACGGAATTGATTTAGCGCGCTTAAATCAGAAACTCCTTCAATATAAATACTGCCGCCCTTACCGCCGCCACCGCCAACCGGACCCAAAGCCATCATGTTTTTATTAAACGCCACTGTTCCTTTTCCGCCGCTTCCGGCTGTTACTTTTATTTTTACATCATCAATAAGCATAAAGGTTTTGTACAACTTGACCGGCATCCTCGGTCTGGAAAAAAATTTTAAGAGGGTTTTAGAAAAACATTTTTCATATTAAATTCTAAATCCCCTGCCAATAATATAAAATTCTTTGCTTTTCTTGATTACTGCTTTTGGCTTGAATCTTTTTGCAAAATCAAAACAATTTTTCACTTTTTTGAAAAATTCATCACTTGATTCGCTTTCAAAAACCTTACAGATAAAATTTCCGCCCGGCAGCAAAACTGATTTTGCGATTTCAAAAGATTTTTCTGCCAACTCTAAAGACTTTCCGGAATCTAAAAATTTTACGCCCGAGGTTTTTGGCGACAAGTCGGAAACAATCGCCT
>JAHXGN010000016.1:0-4799 GCA_019923625.1 Candidatus Nealsonbacteria bacterium | reverse complement strand
ATTCTTTTAAATCAAAAATGCTTTTTTTAATGAAAGTAATGTTGGATTTTTTGGGTATTTTAATTTCTTCAATATCAACACCAATTACCTTTCCCCTATTGCCCACTTTTTGAGAAATATATAAAATCCAGGAACCCGGCGCACAACCCAAATCTAAAACCTGGCTGTTCTCTTTGATAATTTTGTATTTTTTGTCTATTTCTTGTAGTTTATATACTGACCTTGCCGGATACCCATCCTTTTTTGCCAATGCTGTGTAAAACTCATTTTGTCTGTCTTTTCTGTACATTATCTTAAACTATCATTTTAAAAACAAAAAACAAATTTTAAAAAACCGAGATTTCTCTCAGTCAGATTTCTTAATTGAATATAACCCTTTTTCATTTAAGTTTACCAGTTTCTTTTTCCACATCTTGACTGCTATTCTTTTGCCTTGAGAGTCATTTTCCATATTGTTTTATTCTACCAAAAAATCGCCTCCTTGGCGATTTTTTTATTATTTAATTCAGATTATATACCCCCTACAATTCTTTAAACGGGGTTTCGTCGCAGAAATCATTTTCTTTGGAGCAGCCGATTTGTATCCACTCATAAAATATTGACGGCCGGGCATCAATAGCGATTATAACCCTATTTACAATAGGAAATTGCTTAAGCGTTGTTTCCACTTCAGCCAGAAAATGAGCGCTGCCGCAACTGGCGCTTGCTCCGGGGATAATCTGACGGATATCCTTCAAATCAAGATAAGCGGTATTATTTTCTATTTTCACGCTTTTTAAAATGTCTTTTGTTTCTTTGGAAAACCAGGAAACATATCCTTGGGTTTTTTCTTCTTCGCTCGGTCCCTTAAACAATTCTTCAAGAGCAACTTTTGCCGGACCAAGGGTTTTTGGAACAGTTCTCTCAACCGGATAAACTTTGCTGCAATCTTGCATATTAGGATTAAAGTTTATATTTCCAAAATAGGCCTTAATTGTCATTGTCTCTTGTAAGGGCGGCGTTGGCACCGGTCTTAGATTTTGGTAAAGCCAATAACCGAATCCCGCAACAATAATTATGGCAATAATCGGGCAGAAAAGATTCCTTGGAGTATTTTTCATATCCTTTGCCGTAATTCAAGTCCTTCATTAGTTTTGTTTCCGGATTCCGCAAACTCAAAGGAATGGCCAGATTCCCGAATTTTTTAACGTCTTCCATTGCCTCCAGATAAGCATTATAAGCGCTTCTGTCTTTTTTGCATTGGCAGAGATAAACTACTCCGTGAGCCAAATTAATGCCGCATTCAGGCAAACCAATCGTTTCTACAGCCCTGAATACGTCGTTAGCAACCACCAAAGCCGTGGGCTGGGCTAATCCTATATCTTCTGAAGCGAAAATAACCATTCTTCTGGCTATGAATTTTGGGTCTTCGCCCGAATCAATCATTCGCGCCAAATAATACAAAGCCGCATCGGCCTGACTTGCTCTCATACTTTTGATAAAAGCCGAAATGGTATTGTAATGCTCCTCCCCCTTTTTGTCATATCTTAAAAATTTTGATTGAAGCGCGTTTTTTAAATTCTCCACCGTTATTTTTTTATAAAGCTCGTTTGTGTTTTCCAACATCGTTATCGCCTGTCTGGCGTCGCCATTGGCCATATTAATCAGCCAGTCCTCCGCCTTTTTATCCATTTTAAAACCCGTTCTTTTAATAATGGCTTTCATATTTTCATCCGAAAGCTCGTTTAAAATAAAAACTCGGCATCGGGAGAGCAAAGGCGCTATGACTTCAAAACTCGGGTTTTCCGTTGTCGCGCCGATAAGCGTTATTTCCCCTCTTTCAACATAAGGAAGCAAAAAATCCTGCTGGGCTTTATTAAAACGATGAATTTCGTCTAAAAACAAAACTTTTGGCATGCTTTGAGAATCTGCTAATATTTTTCTAATATCCGCTTTTCCGGCCGAAACCGCGGATAATTCATAAAGCTTGGCATTTAAACTCTTGGCATATATTTTTGCCAAAGTCGTTTTTCCGCTTCCCGGTGGTCCCCATAAAATAAAAGAAAACAAATGCTTTTGTCTCATCGCGATATTCAACGGTTTTCCCTCCCCCGTCAAATGCTCCTGGCCGACGAATTCTTTCAATGTCTTAGGCCTGATTTTTGATGCTAATGGTTCCATAGATTATTATAAGGTTACTCTATCAAAAAATCGCCTTCTTGGAAAAGCGAATTTTTAGCAAATTTATTTCTTATCTACTAATCTTTTTTATTCTTTTTAATATTTTCTTTTTTTTCAGCCTTCAAAGAAGTAAGCCATAAAATAAACGGCCGGCGAAGTTTATCTATAGACCAATTATCATTCTTAAAAAGCGAGGCCTTCTCTATTCTAAAGCGAGAAAGCAAAGAAATAGTGGCTCCCAGGTTTATGGGAGACAATTTATTGTGTTCCTCTAAAAATTGTTTTTTATTCAGGCGTGAGTTTATAATTTTTTGAATTTTTTTGAATCTTGGAATCATATTTTACTTCTGTTTTCATCATACGTTTATTTTTTTAAAAAGTCAAACGCGATTGCGGTATTGGCAGTAAATACATTCTCTGTCGGATGCCGGCTTGGGACCGCTAATAATTTGGTGAACTTTTTTCAGAATTTCATAAGCTCTTCGGTGGCTGACACCCATTTTCACCAGCTCGGTTTTAAATTCGGCGGCGCCTTGATTGTAATTTGTCGGATAAAAGAAAAGAAGGTAGCCAAAGTTTGCCGAAGGCAAATCATTTTTCTCAAAAAGCAAAGCATATAAATCGAGCTGATTTTGGTAAAAGTTATGGGTATTTTCTTTTATCGGGTATCCCCTGCTTTTAAAATCAAAAGGAATATATTTATTATCGGATGTGACCAAAAGGTCATCGATCAGTCCTTTGAGTAAAATATTAAATTCCGGGAATTCCGCCTGTAAACCCTTACTTCTGTTTTGCCACTGTTTTAATTTTTCAGCGTCTTCAAATAATCTTCCTTCTACCTTGCCTGCTATCTCCGGCGGCAGAATTCCATTGTTCCGGTATTTGTCAAAATAATTCTTAAACAGTCCGTCCATTCCGTTTAACAAAGTCGGAAATATGCCCTCGGGTCTGTTTAAGCCCTCTCGGTAAAACAGCCAAAGACACTTCGGACATTCCAGTAATTGCCCGATTTTTGATGGCGATACTCTAAATTGTTGATTATTATTTTTCATCAACTTTGGCTTGCCCGCCGAAGCCCGCGAGGCGAAGGCGGGCCTAAATTCCTGCCCCGTACCGTGTCGCCGAAGGCGACTCTGGTGCGGGGTTGATTATGATTATTTTCGATCTTTAATAAAATTCTCAATAGAACGGTCATAAGTTTTCTCGGCTTCCTTAGAAAAATAACAGGCTGGCAATTCTCTTTTTTGCCAATGATACTTAATACACTGACAACACATCCCCTTTCTCGGACAATCAGGCCAAGTACAAGGACAATTTTTTAAATTTTCTTCTTTTTGACACTCCATATAATTTATTCTATCCCTTCAACAAGTTTAAGGCAAGCAAAAAAACCTGCTTGGCGACTTTGATTCCTATTAAAACCGCCCATAAATAGAAAAGTTATAATTCTATGCCCAACCTCTTAAAATCATCTATCAATTGCGCGTTATTTTGAAAATGAAAAACTTTAAAACCCATTTTTCGCGGAGACTCTAAGTTCTTTTCCTTGTTATCAATAAAAACACATTCGTCTGCTTCCAGGTTCAATCTCTTTAAGGCTAATTCAAAAATCTCTTTCTCGGGCTTAGCTAATCCAACTTCGTAAGACATTATGGCTGGTTCAAATGCAACACCAAATCCTCTTTCAGCATTTATCTTGGCGCAAAAATCATAGATATTAGAAATCAGACCGACTCGATATTTCTTTTTTAATTTTTTAACTATCTCTAACAACTCTTGATTTAAAGTCCTGACTTCAAGATATGACTCCTCCCAAATTTTTTTAATTTCTTCTTCCTTAATATCTAAATTAAATTTTTCTCTTAATTTCGTAAGAAAACACTCTACTGATATTCTCCCCGTAGTTAGTCTTTGATGATATTCCAACCTAAACTCATTAAGGGCACCTGCCTCTATTTTTAGCTTGTCAGCTATTTTTTGAAACACTTCTTCAAAGGGATTTGAAAGAAGCACCTCGCCCACATCAAACAAAATTGCTTTAATCATACATTTCATTTTACCAAAAAACCGCCATTTTGGCGACTATTTTCGTAAGAAAAGAGTTAACATTTAATTCTTTAATATGTTCTTTTTGTAATCCCACAATTTTTCTAGTCTTATCCAATCTTCGTATGAAGTTATCATGCTGTCGGATGGTCCCAGACTTTCAGAAATCTTAATATAAGGACCGTGTTTAACTTTCTTGGGGTCAAATTTAAGTCCTTCTCTCCCCTGTGTAGGATCTACGCTTTTCCACTCTCCATCAACGAAAACTTCTCCCCAATCATGGGTACCGGATTTCCCAATTCTTTTACCTTCGATATACTTTATTGGAATCCCGCAACTCCTCATAAGGGTTGTAAATGCTGTAGCTGTATCGTTGCACCCGTACGAAATTTTATTTTCCAAAATTTCTTCTACTGCTCGTTTATTAAAAAGTTTTTTCCACTCTTTGGGATTCTCCCTCTCTAAATCAATGTGTTTAAGGTTTTCCTCTAAAAAAAATAAAACATTTTCTAATGTCTGTTGTTCTGTCTTGCCTCGAAGACCATCAGCTATTTTTTTTATTTCTTCATTAGGTTGGGTCAATCTTTCAAACT
>JAHXGN010000015.1 GCA_019923625.1 Candidatus Nealsonbacteria bacterium | reverse complement strand
GATGAGGGCGAAGCCCTCAGCGACTACCCGAGCGAAGCAAAGGGGCGGAGATGAGGGCGAAGCCCTCAGCGACTACCTCTTCAATTTTTAAGCCAAAATTTCAATTATTTAAAGTCCTTGCAATATTAAATGGCGCGCAAAATAAAAATGCCATAAGCGCAACCTATGGCATTTTTTACAAAAAAGAGTTAACTCGTCTAATAATCTCCGTCCATTGGCGGCATACTGCTGACTTTTTTCTTCTCCTCCGGGAGCTCACAAACTACTGCCTCGGTTGTCAAAAGCATGGAAGCGGCAGAAACCGCATTCTCAAGAGCGGTTCTGACCACTTTGGTTGGGTCAACAATGCCATTTTTAACCAAGTCCTCATAAACCATTTTCTGGGCGTTAAAACCTTCATTAGGTTTCATTTTTCTGACCTCGGCCACAGCTACCGAACCATCAATTCCGGCATTCTGGCTAATTCTCCTTAAAGGTTCTTCTAAAGCCCTTTTTAAAATGTTAAAACCAATTTTTTCTTCGGCTTCAACACCTACTTTTTCTAAAATTTCTTGAGACCTTAAAAGAGCCACTCCGCCGCCCGGCACAATTCCTTGTTCAATGGCTGCCCGGGTGGCTGATAAAGCATCTTCTGTTTTGTGTTGCCTGGCTTTTTGTTCAACTTCGGTAACCGCTCCCACCTTAATTACAGCTACGCCGCCGGCTAACTTTGCCAGACGCTCTTGTAATTTTTCTTTGTCAAACCCTGATTCAGTTTTTTCCAATTCTCTTCTGATTTGTTTTATTCTGGATTCAATTTCTTCTTTTTTTCCTTTCCCCTCAACAATGGTCGTGTTTTCTTTGGCTGAAACCACTCTTCTGGCTGAACCAAGTTGTTTTAATTCAATGTTTTCTAATTTCAACCCTAATTCTTCACAAATAAGCTGAGCCCCGGTTAAGCAAGCAATATCTTGAAGCATTTCTTTTTTTCTGTCACCAAAACCGGGCGCTTTTATTGCTAAAGAATTAAAGGTGCCTCGGAGTTTATTAACCACTAATGTTGCCAAGGCATCTCCTTCTACTTCCTCGGCAATAATGACCAATTCTTTTTTGCCGGTCTGGGCTACTTTTTCCATTGTTGGCAGAATTTCATTCAAGCTGGAAATTTTCTTATCCGTAATTAAAATAAGGGGGTCTTCAAAAACCGCTTCCATTCTTTCCAGGTTTGTAATCATATAAGGAGAAACATAGCCCCGGTCAAATTGAAGGCCTTTAACAATTTCTTTTTGAAGGCCGAATGTTTTTGATTCCTCAATTGTCACAACTCCATCTTTTCCAACTTCTTCCATAATTTGGGCAATTAAATTGCCAATTTCCGAATTTTCAGCGGCAATAGTCGCTACCTGGGCGATTTCTTCTTTGGTTTGAATTGGTTTGGAAACTTTCTTTAAATTTTCAATGACTATCTTGAGACCCTTATCCAAGCCCCTTTTAATTGCCAAGGGGTTTGAACCGGCCGTAACATTTTTTAAGCCCTCGTTAATAATTGATTGGGCAAGTAAAACAGCGGTTGTTGTGCCGTCACCAGCAACATCATTGGTTTTTTCTGCCACTTCTTTTAAAATTTCAGCTCCCAAATTTTCAATCTTATCATCTAATTCAATTTCTTTGGCAATGGTCACCCCGTCATTGGTAATCGTCGGACTACCGAAACCCTTATCTAAAACCACATTCCTGCCTTTCGGCCCCAAAGTAATAATAACCGCATTGGCTAATTTATCAATTCCGGCTTTTAATTTTCTTCTGGCTTCTTCTGAATATTTAATTTGTTTTGCCATATAATATACCTTGAAACGATTATTCAAATATCGCCAAAATGTCTTCTTGTTTGGCGATTAAATATTCTTTATTATCGACCTTTATTTCATTGGGACCGTATTTGGTAAATAAAACCTTATCGCCAACTTTTATTTCTAAGGGAATAATTTTACCAGAAGAAGTTTTTTTGCCGGGCCCAACAGCAATAACCTTTCCTTGTTCTGGTTTTTCTTTTTCTACTGTTTCGGGCAACAAAATTCCACTTTTGGTTTTTTCTTCTTCTTTAATCGGTTCAATTAAAACATGGTCTGAAAGGGGTTTAATTTTCATAAAAAAATATAATCCTAATTATCCGAACTTATCCGAATGTTCCTAATAAATATTCGGAGAATTCGGATGTCATTCGTAGATTGGAATTAAGTTTGTTTTAGCAAGCGCGACCTTTGAAAGTCAATTACTTTTAGTCAAAGGAAATAAACTCTTTTCTCCACCCCTGGCTCAGCTTTGCTTTGTTCGGGTACCCGAGCGTCATAGCGAAGGGGCGGAGATGAAGATTTATCTTCATCGACTATATAAATAATATAATTCAATGAAAATTTTTGTCAAGCGGGAATTAAATTAAAAATAGGTTTAAGTAAAAAGAAATTATTTGGGGCCCAAAAAAAATTGAAATAAAAGTGCCGCTAACCAAAAATGGGCCGAAAGGAATCTCTGATTTTAAGGTTTTTTTCCGGCTAATGAGCAGAATTGCGCCTATAAAAGCTCCAAGTAAAAAAGCCAAAAATAGGGCAACTAAAATATTCGGCCAGCCCAAAATCAATCCCATTAAAAAAGCTAACTTTATATCTCCTATTCCCATCCATTTACCGCCCGAAATCAAAACTATTGTCAGAAAAAAAATTGCCGCGCCTAAACCGCTTAAAATTGAAAATTTGAAAATTGAAAATTGATTGAAAATTAAAAATTGAAAATTAAAAATTAGGGCTATTCCAATGGCAGAATAAATAATCCGGTCGGGAATGATATAATGTTTTAAATCGTAGACGAAAATAACAATTAAAAAAGAAGCGATTAGCCAGTAATAAATTAGGTTTAGAAAATTAAAAATTGAAAATCTTGCCCCGTTAGATACGAAATTATCTAACGGGGTGAAAAAATTGAAAATTAAAAGAAATATCGCCGCCGTTGATATTTCAACCAAAGGATACTGCCAGGAAATTTTTTGACGGCAGTAACGGCATTTTCCTTTCAAAAGAAAGAAGCTAAAAAGGGGAATGAGGTCTTGCCAAGATAAAACATAACGGCAATTAGGACAA
The DNA here is from genome assembly GCA_019923625.1 of Candidatus Nealsonbacteria bacterium. NCBI lineage: Bacteria > Candidatus Nealsoniibacteriota > Candidatus Nealsoniibacteriota bacterium. The sequence goes on along the minus strand of JAHXGN010000015.1, from coordinate 9,058 downwards.
TAAGAACGGCCCCAAAACAGGGCTTCATTTTTTTCCAGCCGATAAATTAAACAATTCAAAAAACTGCCGACTGCCAAGCCGAAAAAGAAAAAAAGAGGATAAAAAAAGGGTTCAAAAAAGGGGGGCTGAAAAAAAGACAACATTGTTTAATTGTTTATTTACAATAAGGCGGGTTTTAGCCGCCTTATTATTAAATACCTGAGCCGTAGCCAATAACAAAAATAGAAATAAGCCCGGAAGCAAGGTCAAGTTCATTGACTATAGTCCTTAAAATCAGTGAAATTCTTTAAGAAGCAGGACAATTTAGAATAGTGGCAGCGGCCGGGCAAGTAGTAGTTGGATCGGTCGTGGTTTCAAGCGCTCTTCCCTCATCAGTGCAAAACCAACGAGCTGGTGTTGCATTTAACCTGCTGAAAATACAATACTCTCTTGCGCTGGTTCTGATGGGAATCGGCCCAAGAGCCGGAGAACCATGACCGCCGTTAGCAGTAATATCATCGCAAAGGCCAGCCATTTCAGCTGGCTGAGCTGGGGTTGGGGTACACCTAAGGCCAACAAAAGTTGCTCTTGGTGATTCCCAAATAGCGGCCTGTGTTCTCATTTGGGCTATAGCCATTATAATCCGGGCATCCCTAGCCCTGTCTCTGGCTCCGCCCAAGCCAACCAAAACAATAGAAGCCAAAATACCGATAATAGCAATAACAATCAAAAGTTCAATAAGAGTGAAACCCTTTGATGAACTCGGGGCATGTGCCTTTTGAGCTTTAAAAATTCCTTTCATTTTTTTACCCTGTTAAATGTCCTGTTAATTCTTTTGCTAAAAGTAAAAGAAAATCGAAGATTTTATTTAATAGGACAATTTCGCCGAAGGCAAAATTATTTAACAGGGTGAATTTATTTTAATTTAAAAAAATTATCTCGACCTTTTTTATGTCTGTTTATATTTTGTTTCTTTTGTAATTTTTTGTCAAGTCCTTGGAATTTCGGATTACTTCGTAAATTTGAATTTCTCTACAAGGTCAATAATTAACGAGCGCCCATGCCGCCAATAAGCTCGTAAAGAGGAACGAAAACAGAAATAACCACTCCTCCGACCAACAGGCCTAAAAAAAGAATTAAAATCGGCTCTAAAAGTTTAATAAAACTATCGGTTGCCCTTTCCACTTCCTGCTGATAAAACTCAACCACATTGAGCAGGGTATTGGCTAATTGACCGGATCTTTCTCCAACTAGAACCATTTGGAGAAAAAGGGGGGAAACATATTCCGGATACTTTTCCAGAACAGAGCTTATTGTTTCTCCTTTTCTGACTCTGTCGCGAGTGGTTAAAATTATGTTTTTGTAAATTTCATTTCCTGCCACATCAGCTGTTACTTCCAAAGCCCGGGCAATAGGTAATCCCCCGGAAATCAGGGTTGCTAAATTTTCGGCAAAACGGGAAAGATAAATTTTTTTGGTTAAGTCCTTTATTAAAGGAACTTTTAAAAGGAAACGGTCAAAAAATTTTTTCCCCATTTTTGTTCGGGAAAAAAAAGGAAGCGCCACTATTAAAAATATAACCAAAATAACAAAGAGCCACCAATATCCGGCAAAAATTCCAAAAAGAAAAAGTGTCATTTTGGTCATAAAGGGAAGTTCTCCGCCATATCCTTCCATAATCTCAACCAAGCCCGGTAAAATATAAATACTCATAACAATACCCATGATAAAAAAAAGGAAAAGAATAAAGACCGGATAAATAAAAGCGCCCATTACTTTTACCAAAAGATTATGTTCTCTTTCTAAATGGTCGGCCAAATAAAGCAGGGATTCTGAAAGTTTTCCTCCTGCTTCCCCGGACTTAACCATACCGACAAAAAAAGGAGAAAATTGTCTGGGATAAGAAAGGAGGGCCGAAGAAAGAGAATTTCCGGAATTGACATCTTCGGTAATTTTAGAAATTATCTCTCGGAAAAGAGGATTAGTGCTTTGGCGGCCTATGGTTTTTAACGACTCAACCAAGGGAACGGCTGATTTAAATAGAATAGATAGTTGTCGGGTAAAAACAACAATTTCTTTTCTGGAAACCCGTCTGAAAATTTTGATTTCTTTGGCGTAAAGAGGTTTTCTTTCTGCTTCTTCAAGATAAGTAATATAAAGTCCGCCTCTTTCTAAAATGGAAAGGACGCTTTCTTTGGAGCCCGCTTCTATTACCCCAACTTGAAGTTCTCCTTCTTCGGTTCTGGCTTGATAATTAAATTTCATAGATTAGTTTTAATATCTCAACAAATTTTTCAATTCAGATGGATCTAAAGAATAATCAATGGCTGATTCTAAGGTAATTTCTTTGGCTTTAATTAAATTAACCAAAGCCCGATTTAAAGAATTCATACCTGCTTCAGCCGAGGTCTCAATAATCAAGGGAATTTCATGAATTTTGTTTTCCCGAATTAAATTAGCCACCGCCGGAGTGGAAATCAAAATTTCAAGAACGGGAATCAGGCCACCCTTGATTCGAGGAACCAATCTTTGAGAAATAACTCCCAACAAAGAACCGGCTAATTGAGCTCTGATTTGGGTTTGCTGTTGGCTCGGGAAAGAATCAACAATCCGATAAATGGTTTGGCTGGCAGAGTTGGTATGAAGAGTGGCAAAAACCAAGTGTCCGGTTTCAGCCGCTGTAATGGCAATAGCCATGGTTTCCGGATCTCGCATCTCTCCGACCATAATAACATCCGGGTCTTGACGAAAAGCAGACTTCAAAGCCCGGGGAAAACTTAAAGTGTCCTGATAAACTTCTCTCTGGTCAACAATAGCTTTATCGGATTGAAAAATATATTCAATCGGGTCTTCAATAGTAATAATGTGTTCTGACCGGCTATGATTTATTTCATCAACCATGGCGGCTAAAGTAGCGCTTTTGCCGTGACTGGAAGGACCGGTAATCAAAACAAAACCCTGTCTTGATTTGGTAAATTTATGTAAAACCGGAGGTAAATTCAATTCTTCAATTGTTTTAATTTTAGTTGGAATCAACCTCAGGGCGCAAGAAATATTGCCTTTTTGGAAAAAAATATTAACCCTGAATCTGAAATTTCCTTCAAAACAATAAGAAAGGTCAATTTCTTTCTCTTTTAAAAATCTTTCTCTTTGGTCTTCATTCATTAATTCAAAAGCCAATCCCCGGGAATCCTCAAAAGAAATTATTTTTTCTTTGACCAAAGAAGTTAATTCGCCGGCCAGCCGCAAAACCGGCGGATGGCCGGCGCAAATATGTAAATCCGAGGCCTGTTGAAAAATGGCTTTTTCTAATAATCTTTTAAGTTGGGAAGAATAATCTGACATCTTGATAAATTTAATAAATTTCAACATTGCCGGGCAGTCGCTGAGGGCCTTGCCCTCATCTCCGCCCCTTCGCTTCGCTCGGGTATGCAAGTCCGAGCATGCGGGCGCCGGGCCCCGGATTTTATTTTTCTTCGGCTACTCTTAAAACTTCTTCAAGTGTAGTCGTTCCTTCCAAAACCTTCAAAATGCCGTCTTGTTTCATAGTTAGCATTTCTTGACGCCTGGCTTCTTTGCCAATACTACTCTCCGACGGTTCTTTTAAGCTTATTTCGGCCAGTTCTTCGGTCATTAAAAGAATTTCATAAACAGCAATTCTGCCCCTATATCCCTCTCCTTTACATTTTTTACAGCCAACTGCCTGATAAATTAGAAAAGGGGAAGAAATCTTCAGTTCTTTTTTGATTGAAAGCGGCAAATTATCAATTTCTTTTGAAAGTAAGTCCTGAACTTCATTTAAGGGTTTAATTTCTTTTTTACAGAAAGGGCAAAGAGTTCTTAATAATCTTTGGGCAATACCGATGCTTAAGGTTGGGGCAATTAAAAACGGTTCTATCCCTAAATCAATTAAGCGGGGAATAATTCCCAAAGAGGTGGTCGTATGAATGGATGATAACATTATGTGACCGGTTAAAGCGGCGTGAATAGCCAAAGAAGCGGTTTCTTTATCTCTGATTTCTCCAACCATTATAATATTAGGGTCTTGTCTGAGCATGTGGCGAAGACCGGTCGCAAAAGTATAACCGATTTCCGGCCTAACTTGGGACTGGTTAATTCCTTCAACAAAATACTCAATCGGGTCTTCCAAAGTCATAACATTAACTCCTTCTTTGTTTAAAATTTGTAAAATGGCATACAAAGTGGTCGTTTTTCCGCAGCCGGTCGGACCGGTAGCTAAAATCATACCATAGGGTTTTTTGATAGCTTTTTTGATTTTTTCAAAATTTGGACCTGTTAATCCCAGTTCTTCAAATTTTTTCAAACCAGTGGTCGGGTCAAGAATTCTAATAGCCACTTTCTCTCCTAAAATAGTCGGGAAAGTAGAAACCCGGAAATCAATTTTTTTATCATCAATTTTGATAGAAAAACGGCCGTCTTGGGGGGCTCTGGTTTCATCAATTCTTAAATTGGAAAGGATTTTGATTCGAGCGACTATTGCCGGATGAATTTTCAGGGGCAAAGAAAGAGAGGAATGTAAATTACCCAAGACCCGATAGCGAACTCTGATTTTTTCCAGACCCGGTTCAATATGGATATCAGAAGCCCCGCCCTCAACCGCATTTCTTAAAATAACCATTACCACTTTAGAAATTGGCGCATCTTCAGTTAATTTCTCCACCTCGACTGCCCCAAAAGCGCCCCTTTCGGCTATTTTGTCTTCGGCTTGTTCCTCCTCCAGTTGTTCAAGGGCTTTACCAACTTCTTTTTTTAAACTGCGGTACTTTTTTAAAAGTTCGTTGAAATCGGTTAGGGTAATTAAAAAAATTTGATAAGAAAATTTTCTCTGGCGGCTAATAAATTTTAAGACCTCTTTGGCTTTTAAGTCCTCGGGAAAAACCATTCCCACATCTAAAACGTTTTCCTTTATGGCTAAGGGAATCATTTTGTAAAACTTGGCCGATTCTTCGGGAATTTCTTCCAAAATCTTAAGAGAAATATCTTCAATGGTTATTTTTTTAAGAGGTATTTTTAATTTCTCGCTTTTGAGATTAAATAAAAGGTCTTCGGAAGTAATTTTTTCCTCCAAAATCAATTCTTCTTCTTTTTTACCCGAAGTTTTAATCTCGGTTTCCAAAGCCAAGGCCCTTTCTTTGGCCAAAATTCCTTTTTTAACTAATTCCCGAATTAAAGTCATAAAATTGGCGATTTAATACGGCAGAAAGGGATTTTCTCTGCCCGAAACCTCTTTTGAGGGAGTAATTTCTTCAAAGGGCTGAAGGTCTTTTAAAATTTGGCTTCCTAAAAATTCAAAATTTATTTCAATTTTCCTTTCCGGCATTATAATTTCGGGTTCGTCTAAAGGTTGAATCCCTGGTATTTTAAAAAATCCCTGGTACCAGAGTATTATTAAAATAGTCACCAAGATAATCCCGCCTGAAATAAAGAGGAGTTTTTTTTGTTTTTCTATTTTTTGATAAAAATAAGCCATATTTGGTTAATAAGAATGAAATTTTAAAGTAAGGGAAAAACCGAAAAGTTCTTCTTCTCCGGGAGTAGAAAAAGAAATATTTTCTATTGTAAATAATCTGGCGCTTTTTTCCAAAGCCGAGAGAAAATTTTTAAAAGCCGGGTAAGAACCAACAACAGTAAGACCAAGAGAGTGTTTTTTTATATCCGAACCCTCTTTCAGGGGTTGGCTAACCAATGAAGAAAAATCTTTAAAAATTAAGCCATTTCCGGCGCTGGTTTTTTGAAGGTGGCTAATTACGTCGGGTAAAAATAATTCCGAAGGAAGGGCTGAATCAATTTTGGAAAGCACTTGATTAAGTCCTGATATTTCGGAAAAACCAAAAAGACCAAAAGAAAAATAGCCAGAAAAGAAAAAATAATAATGGCCACGGTTTTATTCATATATATATTATACTCCTTATTTAAAAATCTGGGGGTCAACTGAAAAAGAAGCATCAAATAAAATAACCCCCCTTTCTCCAATTGAAAATCCGGCTGAATGAAAATCCCGGATTCTTTTTTCATTTCTAAAAGTAATAAGCTGGGCTTTAAAAACAGAAAAATCTTTGGCTTGACCATTAAGGGTTATTTTTTGTTCCGCTAAATTAAAAGAAATACTGGAAAAGAAAACTTGGGGATGGCAAAGTTCTTGCAAGAGAGGAAAAATTTTTGAACTAAAGCGGTGTTCTTTAATTAGGAAAGAAAAATCTTTGATTTTTCTTTCAAGGACTTTCAATTTTTTTTCCAAAAGAGTGATTTCGGCCGGAAAAACACCTTCTAATGCTAATAATTTTTCATATTTTTGAACTTCTTTTTGGGTTTGATTTTTAAAATAACCTAAAAGAAAATAGCCCAAAATAACTGAAATTAAAAAAAATATTGAAAAATAAAATAAAAAATTCAGCCAAGGAGGCAATTTGGGTGTTGGTTTGGGAACAATTTCAATCATACTCTTTATTATTTTATTATATTACAGTTTATTTTCTATTCCAAGCCACGCAGAGCCATTCCAGCCGCCACGGCATAGACGGGACCCGTTTCCTTTAAGGTGTTTTCTAAAATCGGGGGGTAAGAAAGATTGGAAAACGGCTGGGCAATTGAGACCTCAATTTTAAGTTTTTCCTGAAAATAGTCCTTAAGGCCGGGCAAATAAGCCGTTCCTCCGGCTAAAATTATTTTTTGTACTTTTTTTTCTTCGGTTTGAAAAAAATTATCTATTATTTTTTCAACTTCTACTAATATTAAATCAATAAAGGGTAAAATTAAATCCCTGATATTCTCTTCCGGAGCCAGGTTTTTGGTTTCGGAAAGAGAAGGAGAAATAATACCTATTTTTATTTTTAATTGCTCGGCTTTATTATAATTTATACCTAAAGAATTGGCAATAAGATAAGTCAGATTATTTCCCGAAACTTCAAGGTTATGACTTCTTTTTAAAATAGAATTGTCAACAACACTGCAAGTTGTGCTTTGAGCCCCTATTTTAACCAAAATTATCGGATTTTTTTCCTCTTTCAATAAAGAACGACAAAGGGCAAAGACCTCAGCCTCCAAAGCGCCCAATTCCAACTGGGAAAATTTAGCGATTTCCTGATATTGGGAAATGATTTCATTGGGAACAGCCACTAAAATAATTTTTATTTTATTTTTTTCCCGGCCCGAAAATTGACCGTCAATAACCTGCCAGCCCAAGGTTACTTCGGAGAGAGGAAGGGGAATATGCTGGCGGGCGATAAAATTTATCGCCTGAGGGATTTCTTTTTCGGTCATTGGCGGCAAATCAAACCAGGTAAAAAAACTGGTAAAATCGGGAATAGAGAAAAAAACCTTTTTGGTTTTAATTTTAGTTTCTTCTAAAATTGCTCGAATTACTTTAACAATATCCTCTGTTGAAAAAGAAAGGATGTTTTTTTCAAAAGTTCGGAAAGGCCTTTCCTGAAAAACAGCGGTTGAGACCTCGGCATAGTTTTCAAGGATAATTTTTTTGCCGGCTTTATTTAATTCAACGACCTTAATAGAAGAAGCGCCTATTTCTATGCCCAAGGCCTTTTTTGAACTTATTTTAAAAGGTAGCCAAATCATCAATTATGATTATATAATAAAATAATAAAATAATCTATATCTTTAGGGTAAATGAAAAATTTTTTGTTTTTGGTTAAAAAATTTTTAATTAATCTTTTCTTTCCGGTTTTTTGTTTAAGCTGCGGCAAAGAAGGAGAATATCTTTGTCAGGATTGCCGGGCGATTTTACCAATTTCGGAAAATTATTTTTGTCTTTGCCAAAAACCAATTAGATTGCCCAAATCGGGAAAATGTAAAAAATGCCAGACGAAAAAATTAAACGGTTTATATTTTGCTCTTTCTTATCAAAATAAATTGGCCAAAAAAATAATTCAAATGTTCAAATATCAGCCCTTTGTCAAGGACTTGGCAAAAACCCTTGCTTCTTTAATAATAATTCATTTTCAATTGATTGAAAAGGGAGGCAACTTTTCCGATTTTATTTTAATCCCTGTTCCCTTAGCAAAGAGAAAATTAAAAGAACGGGGTTTCAACCAGGCAGAGGAAATCGGAAAAGAATTATCCGATTTTCTGAAAATTTCTCCGCTCGGCAATTGTTTGTTTAAAATAAAAGAAACATCGCCTCAAATTGAACTTTCGGAAAAAGAGAGAGAAGAAAATGTTTTGGGTGTTTTTTCTTGTCAAAATAAAAATAAAATTCAGGGGAAAAAAATTTTTCTAATTGACGATGTTTACACCACGGGTTCGACAATGGAGGAATGCGCCAGAGTTTTAAAAACAGCCGGCGCCAAAGAGGTCTGGGGAATAGCGGTAGCCAGAGCCGAACCGGGAGAAGATAATTTTGAAAATGTTTAAATTACTTTTTATAAATATAATTTTAAAATATAATTTAAACAAAATAAAAACCGGCATTGCCGGTTTTTTAGGGTTGCGGAGCCCTGTAGTAGAAATTTGACAGTCGCCGAAGGCGAATAAATATGAGCAGGGCTCAGTCAAATTTTCACTGCGGGGCGGAGGGTGCAGGACTCGAACCTGCAAGGGCTTGCGCCCACTGGTTTTCAAAACCAGCGCATTGCCATTCTGCCAACCCTCCAAAAATAATTTATTACCTGGCGGAGAGGGTGGGATTCGAACCCACAAGTCGCTGTTAGGCGACATGGTTTAGCAAACCATTGGAATGACGGGTGGGATTCGAACCCACAAGTCGCTGTTAGGCGACATGGTTTAGCAAACCATTGGAATGACCGTTATCCGACCTCTCCAAGTAATTTTATTTTATCCCCTAAAAATATTTAAGTCAATTTGATACTTCGGCAAGCTCAGTATCAATCCTGAGCAAATTGAAGGATTGATTTTAGATTAATTTTATGATAAATTTTAAATGAGTTTTGCCCTCGTAGTTTAATGGATAAAACGGGAATTTGCGGAGTTTCAGATAGAGGTTCGATTCCTCTCGAGGGCACCCCATTAGAAATTTTGTTAATCAAGTTATTATTAAATAATTATTTTGATTTAATTCAAGTTTGGAATTTCTAACGGGGCAAGC
>JAHXGN010000014.1:2766-13127 GCA_019923625.1 Candidatus Nealsonbacteria bacterium | reverse complement strand
TCTGTTTTGTTCAGCGGTTAGGCGAGTGGAAACGTTGGGCGGGATTTCTGCCCGTCAGGACACAAGCGTCCGTTCAAAATAGATTTGAGTATTGTTTAGTAATTATAACTGGTCGGGCTGCCCGGAAGTTGCACCGGGACCGCCATCACCCCAAGATGGTATACTACTCTTATACTACAGCCCGGTATTTCATTTCCTTTTTCCCATCGTTTTAATGCATTTTGCGCAGGCCAAAACCCTTTTCCCAGAGGATAGTTTCACCCATTGCAAATTAGGTTCTTGCCTTCTTTTGGCAGTCGGATTATATCTGCTTTTGAGTTTTACTCTTCGCCAAACTAGATTATATTTCTTGGCGCAAAAAAAGCATTGCTTTTTCATAAAACTTATTATATATTATCTATATATTTATTTGTTTTTTTACTTTAACAAAGTTTTTATTTTTTTTCAAGCCATAGTATAGTTAAATATTTATGGAAATTATTTTTATTTTAATTGTTTTGTTTTTTTCAATCGTTATTCATGAAGTAGCTCACGGCAGCATGGCTTATCATTTGGGTGATTCCACGGCTAAACATAGCGGACGTCTTTCTTTAAATCCCTTAAAACATATTGATTTTTTTGGAACAATTTTACTTCCCTTATTTTTAATTTTAATGACTCAGGGACGGGGTCCAATTTTTGGCTGGGCAAAACCGGTACCGGTTAATCCTTACAATTTTCAGGACCAAAAATGGGGGATGTTAAAGGTGGCAATTGCCGGTCCGGCTGTTAATTTTTTAATCGCTCTTATTTTCGGTTTTTCAATTAGATTTTTGAACTTACCTCAACCGTTCTTATTTTTCTTTAGCATTATCGTCATTTACAATTTTTTGTGGGGAATTTTCAATTTAATTCCTTTGCCGCCACTTGACGGCTCTCATATTCTTTTTACTTTTTTACCCGAAAAGTTTTCCGAAATTAAACTTTTTTTGCAACAATACGGATTTTTTATTTTGATTTTTTTTATTTTTTTTGGTCTAGGCCGGATATTCCAAGGAGCAATACTGCTTTATTATTTAATCACCGGTCAACCATTCATCATTTGACATTTTATTTTTGAATAGGACGTTTAGCGGCGCCTTTTTTTGACATTATGATTTTTATTTGATAAATTTATACCATATGCCAACTATTCAGCGACTACCCGAGCGAGGCGAAGCCGAGCGAAGGGGCGGAGATGAATTAAATAAATAAATTTCTTCATATGCCGACAATTCATCAACTAATTAAAAAAGGAAGAAAAAAAATCAAAAAAAGAACAAAAACGCCGGCTTTGGTTTTTGGTTTTAACTCCCGGAAAAACCGGCCGGTTAAATATCCCTCATCATTTAAAAGAGGGGTATGCTTAAGGGTCTTTACGGTTACCCCCAAAAAACCAAATTCGGCTTTAAGAAAAGTTGCCCGAGTACAACTGACTAATAATATGAAAGTTACCGCTTATATTCCCGGGGAAGGTCATAATTTACAAGAGCATTCAATAGTTTTGATTCGGGGCGGAAGGGTCAAGGATTTACCAGGAGTGCGCTACCACGTTGTCAGGGGAACATTGGATACAGTAGGGGTTGAAGGCCGTAAGCAGGAACGAAGTAAGTACGGAACTAAAAAAATAAAATAATTCAATGAGCCGCAAAAAAAAAGAAAAAAAAATTATTTCTCCCGACTCTCTTTATGATAATGTCGTTATTGCCAAATTTATCAATCAGGTAATGAGGCGGGGGAAAAAAGATATTATTAAAACAAAAACCCAAAAAGAACCTTTGGAAGTTTTTGATTTAGCCCTGAAAAATGTTAAGCCGCTTTTGGAGGTTAAGTCAAAAAGAATAGGGGGCGCCACTTATCAGGTGCCAAAACCGGTTCCGATTGAAAGAGGAATGGCATTAGCCATGCGCTGGATTTTAAATGTTGTTCGGGCAAAAAAGGGCAAGTCAACAAAAATTAAGTTAGCCGAAGAATTGATTAATGCCGCCAATAATATTGGCTCGGCAGTAAAGAAAAAAGAAGATACCCATCGCATGGCTGAAGCAAATCGCGCCTTTGCGCACTTCGCTTGGTGATTCGTTCGGCAATAAAGTTTTCAGGTACCGATAGTCTAAATCGCCAGCGCGATTTAGCTATCTAAATTCTCGGCGGCAAATCCCGCTTTGCGGGAACCATGCTTTGCCGCCTGCGAAATTTACCATGAAAACTTTACTGCCTCACTTTAGCGATTTTAATTGAAAATTAAGTCATTGAAAATTGTTTAGAAATTAGAAATTAGATATTAGAAATTTAAGGATTATGCCGCGTTTATATCCCATTGAAAAATATAGAGATATTGGAATTATTGCTCATATTGATGCCGGCAAAACAACCGTTTCCGAACGGATTCTGTTTTATACGGGAATTTCTCATAAAATTGGCGAGGTTCATGATGGCCGGGCAATTATGGATTGGATGGAGCAGGAAAGAGAAAGGGGAATTACTATTACGGCTGCTGATACTCCCGGCCATATTGATTTTACGGCTGAAGTTCAAAGGTCTTTGCGGGTCTTAGACGGGGCAGTGGTTGTTTTTGATGGGGTAGCCGGAGTTGAGCCCCAATCAGAGACGGTTTGGCGCCAAGCCGATAAATTTAATGTCCCCAGAATTTGTTTTATTAATAAAATGGATAGAATGGGAGCTTCTTTTGAAAGAAGTTTAGAATCAATTTGGCAAAAACTATCTCCCAATGCAGTAGCCCTTCAGATTCCAATCGGTGAGGAAGAAAATTTTGAAGGAGTAATTGATTTATTGGAAATGAAAGCCCTGAAGTTTGAAGGCGACTTTGGTCAGATAGTCAAAAAGACCCCATTAGATAGTGAACATCTAACGGGGCAGGGAGAAATTCCTCAAGACCTATTGGTCAAAGCAAAAGAATGGCGAGAAAAACTTATTGAAAAAATTGTAGCCGAAGATTCAATGTTATTGGAAAAATATTTCGCTAAGCAGGAAATTTCTTTACCGGAGTTGAGAAAGACCTTGAGAAAAGCGGTTTTAAATTATAAACTTATTCCGGTTTTTTGCGGAGCAGCTCTTAAAAATAAAGGAATTCAATCCCTGCTTGATGGAATTTGTTATTATCTGCCGGCTCCTTCTGATTTGCCCCCAATTAAAGGAATTGATCCAAAAACCGGTCAAGAGATTGAAAGAAAACCGGAAGACGAAGAACCATTCTCAGCCCTGGTTTTTAAAATAGCGGCCGATCCTTATGTCGGAAGTTTAACTTATTTCCGGGTTTATTCGGGTTATTTTAAAAAGGGCTCTTATCTTTTAAATTCAACCAGCCGTGAAAAAGAAAGAATCGGTCGAATTGTCAGAATGTATGCTCAAGAAAGAGAAGAGATAGAAGAAGTTTTTAGCGGTGATATTGCTGCGACTGTTGGTCTTAAAAATAGCGGCACCGGTCATACTTTATCTGATGAAAATTATCCCATTGTTTTGGAAAAAATTACTTTTCCAGAACCGGTAATTTCCATTCGTATTGAACCAAAAACCAAAGCCGACCAAGAAAAAATGGGCTCGGCTTTAAAAAGATTGTCTGAGGAAGACCCTACTTTTAAAATTAAAAGCGATTTGGAAACCGGCGAGACAATTATTTCCGGAATGGGAGAACTGCACTTGGAAATTATCACCGAAAGAATGAAGAGAGAATTTAAAGTGGAGGGTAGTGTCGGTCGCCCTCAGGTTGCCTATAAAGAGACAATCAAAACCGAGAGTTTCTCTGAGGGTAAATATATCAGACAATCGGGCGGTCGGGGTCAATACGGTCATGTTTGGCTGAAAATTAAACCAAAAGAAAGGGGAGAGGGTTTTGAGTTTATCAATGAAATTAAAGGTGGAATTATTCCCAAAGAATTTATTTCAGCAGTAGAAAAAGGAGTTAAAGAAGCAACAGAAAAAGGGGTCTTGGCCGGTTACCCGATGGTTGATATTTCAGTAATTTTATATGACGGTTCTTTTCATGAAGTTGACTCTTCTGAAATTGCTTTTAAGGTTGCCGGTTCAATTGCTCTTCAAGCCGCGACCAAAAAAGCCAAACCGATTTTATTAGAACCGATAATGCGACTGGAAGTCATTGGGCCGGCTGACTTTTTTGGCGATATAATCGGCGACTTGGCGGCCAGAAGAGGTAAAATTGAAGAAACCAAAGACAGATTGAATTTAAAAATAATTTCGGCTAAAATACCGTTAGCCGAAATGTTCGGTTATGCGACAACTTTAAGGTCATTAACAGAAGGTAGGGGAACTTTTACAATGGAATTTGACCATTATGAAGAAGTGCCGCAGAACATTGCTCAAGAAATTATTGAGGGGAAAAGAAGATGAAAACGAACAGCCAACAATGAGCAATGAACAATGAGCAATTTAGAAATTTCATAGTACGAGCAAAATAGAAATTTCATACCCGAACTTTAAAATTTAAAGAAATACACGGGTTTCACCCGTGTATCTGTAAACGGGAAAGATAAAAGATGCACGGGTTTCACCCGTGTATTTCATTTTAGTGAAATATGAAATTATCATATTACTACGACAAGTCTGGCGCAGGGGCTTGACAAGAAGTTTTAATTTGTTAAAATTGAGTTAGGTTATGAGAAAAATGGAAACCATTTTAAATAAAGGAAGCGGTTAATTTCTGCAATTTTTTTGGTATCGCAGAATCGCTTCCCCAGAAGCGATTTTTGATTGGACGGAGAGAACATTGAAAACTTAATAAGGAAAATTTAGTAAAAAGTAGGTAATTATTGAGACAAAATAAAACATAGTTATTAATTACTGGCCGAGAGATAAAATTATGAGTAGATGGAGGATGCCTTGGGAGATTAAGGCGATGAAGGACGTAGGGTGCTTGCGATAAGCCTCGGGGAGGTGGCTACCAACCTTTGATCCGGGGATTTCCGAATGGGGAAACCCTGCCGTGTAAACTTCGGAAACCCGCCTAAATTTTTAGGAGGGAGCGAACCCGCTGAAGTAAAACATTTCAGTAAGCGGAGGAAAAGAAAACAATACACCGCATCTCACTTTGTTCGATGCGGAATGTCTAATAACTAATTACTAATTTCTAATAAATGTCTAATGTCAAAATGTCCAATGCCTAATTATTTTTTTAGTCATTTAGCCATTTGTCATTAGGATTTTATTAGTCATTAGAAATTAGAAATTAGAAATTCCAGACGCATCGAGCGAAGCGAGATGCGGCTGGTGACGGCGTGCTTTTTGCAGAACGAGCCAACGAGTCCGAGTAGATAGCTTGTTTAAGGGGTTTTGCCCCGAAAGCACAGCGAAAGCAAGTGTTAAAAGCGCATTTGTGATTTTTCACAGCGCTATCTGCTCGGGACCCGAAGCCAGGCGAGCTTGCCATGGCCAGGGTGAATCTCGACGAAAGTCGAGAGGAGGCCCGAACCCGTGAGCCGTGCAATACTCTGGGATGAGCTGTGGTAAGAAGTGAAAAGCTAATCGAGCTTGGTAATAGCTGGTTCTCCCCGAAATAGCTTTAGGGCTAGCGTCCTTCATTTTTGCGGAGGTAGAGCACTAGATGAATTATCGTGGGTTTTACCTAGGTAATTTAACTAAACTCCGAATGCCGCAATTAAAAGGTGAAGGGCAGTTAGACTGTGGGGGCTAAGCTCCATAGTCAAAAGGGAAACAGCCCAGATCTTTATCTAAGGTCCCTAAATTTGAGCTAAGTGTAAAAAAGGAAGTGAAATTCCAAAGATAGTTAGGAGGTTAGCTTAGAAGCAGCTATCCTTTAAAAAGTGCGTAATAGCTTACTAATTAAGGAATTTTGCGCCGAAGATTTCCGGGACTAAAGCTCAGTACCGAAGATAAGGACCACCATGCCTCACTACGTTCGGCATGGAATTTACAAATTTTCAATTACCAATTTTCAATCAATTTTCAATTTCTTAATTTTCAATGAATTAAGTTTGAAAATTTGAGCATTGATTGAAGGTCGCTGAGACTTCGTCTCATCTGCCCAAGCGAAGCGAGGGGCGTGAGATGAACAAAGTTCAGCGAACCCCCCCGAGCTCGGCTTCGCCTCGCTCGGGTAATTGAAAATTCGAAAATTGAAAATTCCGCCCGCCGAGCATAGCGAGGCGTGGTGGTGGTAGGGGAGCGTCTCCATCGCACTGAAGCCCGGCCGAAAGGCATCGGGTGGAGCGTTGGGGAGTGAGAATGTTGGCATAAGTAACCGCAATATCGCTGAGAACGCGATACACCGTAAACCCAAGGTTTCCTTGGCAATGACAATCAGCTAAGGGTTAGGCGGTCCTAAGGCATAACCGAAGGGTGAAACCGATGGACAGCCGGTTAATATTCCGGCCCATCCGTTAAATAAACCTCAAATGACGCAGTCAAAATTTTTGAAAGGGTTATTGGATTCCGAGGCAGAGTAATCTGTCGTTTCAAGAATCAGATTGCCCGGAAAAGTTTGAAATATATTATTTAACGGATTCCGTACCGCAAACCGACACAGGTGGGTGGGCAGAGCATGCTAAGGTGAACGGGTGAGACCTTGTTAAGGAACTCGGCAAAAAAACTACCCATAAGTTCGCGAGATGGGTTTCCCTCACCACTTTGTATTTGATTCAAACGCAAAACCAAAAATTGATTTAATTGCAAGAATTGAGTTCAAAGTGGTGGGGGACGCAGCGAAAGTTTCCCAGGCGACTGTTTATCAAAAACACAGGTCCCTGCTAACTGGAAACAGGATGTATAGGGGCTGAGGCCTGACCAGTGCTCGTGTGTTATTCTTGGCGGTTTCTGCCGCAAGGTGGAAGCTAACCGAGCTAAGCTACGAGTAAACGTCGGCGGTAAACACAAAAAGTAGTTGCCGCCCCCTGAAGTAATTCAGGGTAAAAAAACTTGGCTGTTTGCTGGGAAGACCGGGTATATTAGACTACGCGCCGTTAATTTGATAAAATTAATTAATGGTAGTAAAAATGTCTAATTGCGGTCAATCAGCAGGAAAGACTCCTAATAGGATAAAGAAAATTTCTAAAGAAATAGGTTATTATTTGAGCGGTTTTGCTGATGGAGAAGGAAGTTTCAATGTGTCTGTGGTTAATAGAAAGAAAGACTATAAACATGGCTGGAAAATCAGTTTATCGTTTAATATTTCCCAGAAAGATGACACAATTCCCCATTTGTTTAGAAAAATTTTAGGTTGTGGGATTATTAGATATAGAAAAGACGGTATTTGTTATTTTGAAACAAGAAGCGTGAAAGACCTTTCAGAAATAATTGTTCCATTCTTTCAGAATTTTCATATCCGTTCAAACAAAAAGATATATTTCGGTATTTTCTGTAAAATCTTGTCAATCGTTAAGAAAAAAGAACATCTAAATAAAAAAGGAATGAATAAAATCTTAAAATTGAGAGATTTAATGGTGGTCAGTAGAAAAAGAAAATACACAAATATAGAAATTCTTGAATCTTATTAGAAGAATCCTCAGAGACTATACGCCAGGCCCTCGCATAGCGAGGTGAAGATATGGCCCATGCTCTGTGGCGACACAGAAGATGACATGAACTATAACCGTCTTAAAGTAGCGTAATCCCTTGCCGGGTAAGTTCCGGCCCGCATGAAAGGCTTAACGACTTGGGAACTGTCTCAACGAGGAGCTCGGTGAAAATGCAATACCGGTAAAGATGCCGGTTACCTGCGGCTAGACGAAAAGACCCCGGGAGCTTTACTATAGCCAGATATTGAATTTTGGCTTTGAATGTGTAGTGTAGAAGGGAGACTTTGAAAGTCAGATTTCGGTCTGGCTGGAGTCGCCAATGAAACACCTTTCTTTCAAAATCTTGGTTCTAACTCCGCTCCTCACTTTTGTTCGGAGCTAGCGATTCCAATCTACGAATGACATCCGAATGTTCCGAATACCCCGAATATTATTAGGAGTATTCGGATAAATCAGTTGATTAGGATTATATTGAGCGACGAACAGTAGTGAGGAGCGAAAAACAGTGTCTGGCAGGTAGTTTAAGTGGGGCCCTTGCCTCCTAAAAGGTAATGGAGGCGTTTAAAGGTCGGCTAGGTCCGGATGGAAATCGGACCGGTCGTGTAAAGGCACAAGCCGGCTTGACTGCAAGAGGGATAACTCGCGCAGGCACGAAAGTGGAACTTAGTGAACCGACCATGGTTAATAGAACCGTGGAAGATCATCAACCAAAAGCTACCCCGGGGATAACAGGCTAGTAGGGCCCGCGAGACCACATCAACGGCCCTGTTCGGCACCTTATGTAGAAACATCGGGGTGCTATGGCAGTAATGCCATATTAAAAATCTGGCTTATAACGGTGGACTCCATATGGTATAATGAATCAATACTTTATGGACAATACCGTGGGAAGTTTAACCCAACTTCAAAGATCGATAATAATTGGAGGATTTCTTGTTCCTTCAATGCATTACAAATTGGGTTATACCCCGTAGAGACTTCTCAGAAATATCTGAGGGATAGCAGGTTTAAACTGCTATAATACGCCAACCCCACTGACTCAAAGAGAACTTCGTTCTCTTTTCGACCTTCGCTCTCGCTTCGCGAGAGCTCGGTGGGTGAAGATATAGTCCGATCCTCCTTGTAAAAGGAGAAAAATACCGACATAGCGATGTCGGCTCATCACATCCTGGGGCTGGAGAAGGTCCCAAGGGTTGGGCTGTTCGCCCATTAAAAAGATACGTGAGCTGGGTTCAGACCGTCAAAAATGGCGGCTCGTAGAAGTAATTCCACGAGCAAAACCGACTAATATCGATGAAATCCTTGCATTATAACCTGTCGTCTGCTAGGATAATATCGAGGGAAGCCATAATCTTTCTTAATAATGAAACTTTCTAAAGAAAAAAAAGATTACATCGCTGGATTTCTTGATTCTTTAGAAGTTGAGAAAACTTTAAGAAAAAAAGGATTATTGGCCCCGTAGAGACTTTTCCGATTTTATCGGAAAGATGGAAGTTTTACCTTCCATAATACGTCGGTCACCTGTTAAATAGTGCCAATGGTAATTTAACAGGTTGGTGATATAGTCCATACTTTTGGTAACAAAAGAAAAATATGCGTGAGACAGGTCGGTCCCTATCTACCGCAGGCGTTTTGAATCTTGAGGGGACTTTCGGATAGTACGAGAGGACCTCCGAGAACTGACCTCTGGTGTACCAGCTGTTCCGCCAGGAGCATTGCTGGGTAGCTAAGTCGGGAACTGATAAGCGCTGAAAGCATCTAAGCGCGAAGCAGGCTCCAAGATTAGGATTCTAAGATTTCCCGCAGATGACGGGATTGATAGGCTGTAGGTGTAAGAGCAGTAATGCTTTGAGCCGAGCAGTACTAATAAATCGTATAATCTCTTGGTCAGTAATTAATAACTATAATAAAAAAAGACGAAATTTGTTTTACACATTAGCTATAAAGGTGGGGACTATACTGAGGATGTTCCACTTCTTCCCATACCGAACAGAATCGTGAAATTCCTCAAGGCCGATGATATTGCTTTGGCGAGAAAGTAGGTAGTCCCCACTTTTGTATTTAAGAGAAAGCAGAGCCCGGCGCCAGTCCCGCACATGTTAGACATTCGGTGTCTAACACCTGTCCAGCCCCGCCGACTAACCCTTTTGAAAAAGGGTTTTTTTGTTGAAAAAGAAATAATAAAAAGATATAATAAAACAAGATGAAAATTCCTTTCCGATTAAAAACTCCATTAAAAACTCCATTGAAAACCCCATTGAAAATCGGACTCATTTCAGTTTTTTTAATTACATTTCTTTTTGTTTTGAATTTAACCGAATTTTCTCAAAAAGTAAAAAACTTTTTTTATCTAATTTCTTCCCCGATTCAAAAAGGATTATGGTATGCCGGAGATGCTCTTTCCGATTTTTCTGAAGGAATTTTTCAAGCCCGAGATTTAATAAAAAAACAGGAACAATTAAAATCAGAAATCCAAAAATTAACAGCCAGAAATTTCGCTCTTTTGGACCTGGAAAAAGAAAATAAAATTTTAAGGGAAGCGTTAAACATCGGCTTGGAAAAAGAATTTAAACTGACTTTCTCCAATGTTATTGGTAAAGACATTTCCCAGGACTTTATTTTAATTGATAAGGGAAAAAAAGACGGCATTCAGGTTGGTTTTCCCGTTATCACTGAGGAAAAAATTCTTTGCGGAAAAATTAGCCGAGTTTTTCCCGATTTCTCAAAAGTAATGCTTCTTTCCCATCAAGAGATTTCTTTTGATGTTAAGCTTTTATTTCCGAATTTTTCAAATCCTGAAATAAACAATAAAGTAGGGGAAGCAAAAGGTCTTTTGCA
>JAHXGN010000014.1:0-2623 GCA_019923625.1 Candidatus Nealsonbacteria bacterium | reverse complement strand
GGCAGGGGAGGACTAAATATTATCATTAATTTCCTACCGATTGAAAAAGAAATTTTTATTGGTCAAACCGTTGTCAGCAGCGCCCTGGGAAGAATTTTTCCGAAAAATCTTTTGGTTGGTGAAATTAAAAAAGTTGAAAAATCAGACATTGAGCCGTGGCAGACAGCTCAAATTAAACCATATTGCGACTTGAAAAAAATAAAAAATTTATTTATAATTAACGAACAGAGAATAGAAGAATGAAAAAGGTCTTGATTTTTTGTCTCGGTTTTTATATTTTAGCCCTTTTGCAAGCCAGTTTTTTCCCCGGGCTGGGTTTAAGCGGACCGATTTTCAATTTCATTTTAATTTTTGTTCTTCTTTCAAATTTATTAGAAAATCCCCGAAAATATAACGGCATAACTTCTGCTTTTTGGGGCGGATTTTTTTTAGATATTTTTTCCGAAAATCCGATTGGTTTAAATCTTTTAATTTTACCGCTCCTGGCAATCCTGATTAAAATAATTTTAAGAAAATATGTACGAATTTAATTTATCAAAAGGGCTAAAAAACAAAAAAATCAAGACGTTTTTTAAAGAAAACATTGAACCGGAAGAAATCATTTTAGATAATTTAGCCAAAAATCAAGAAGAAAAAGCCGGTTTATCTGACAAAAAAATTGAGACCCCGTTTTCTAAAAAAACTCTTTTTGGCTTCTATATTTTTGTTTTACTTTTATTTTTTTCTTTTTTCTTGCGAACCTTTCAATTTCAAGTAATCCAAAAGGAGAATTTTTTGGCTCAAGCCCGGGCAAACAAATTTATTATTCACTCCCTTGGCGCTTCCCGGGGCGTTATTTATGATAGAAATTGGCAGCAACTGGTTTTTAACAAGCCGAGTTTTGATTTAATTTACAATAAATTGGAGATGTCAAAATCCGAATCGGAAAAAAAAGAAATTTTAAAAGAGGTTTCCTTGATTCTTGGAATAAATCCAGCCGAGCTTGAAAAACAAATCAAAGAAAGCGCAAATCATTTGGTTCCAATAGTTAAAAATCTTGACCATCAAAATTTAATTATCTTAAAAGCAAACATTGACGGATTAACGGGATTTCAAATTTTAGAGAGCCGGGTCAGAGAATATAAAGACGGCCCGGTTTTTTCCCATTTGCTCGGCTATACAGCCCAAATAACCCCGCCAGAATTAAGAAAAGAGCCGGATGTTTATTCCATTTTTGATTATGTTGGTCGGACGGGCTTGGAAAGGTCTTATCAAGCAATTTTAAGAAAAAATTCAGGAGAACTTCGCTTAAAAAGAGACGCATTGGGAAACATTATTTCCCAGGAGATAGTTTCTTTGCCAGAGTCCGGCAAAAGTTTGGTCTTATGGCTTGATGCTGACCTACAGAGAAAACTCAAACAAGAGTTAGAAAGCAAGCGCAAAGAACTTGGAGCCAGCGGCGCAGTTGCCATAGCTATGGACCCAAGAACCGGCGGCTTGCTCTCTTTGGTTTCTCTTCCTAATTTTGACAATAATTTATTCCAAAGAGGGGCAGACCCCAAATCTCTTCAAGCCCTTTTACAAGACCCCAAAAAACTTAACCCGCTTTTTAATCGGGCAATTGCCGGAAGATACCTAATTGGTTCTACTATCAAGCCCTTGATTGCTTTAGCCGCTTTAGAAGAAAAAATAATCAGCCCTGAAAAACAACTTTATACCCGGGGCTTTATTGAAATTCCCCATCAGTATGCTCCGGGAACTGCTTTTCGGTTTAGGGACTGGACCAATCACGGCCGGGTAGATATGAAAAAAGCCATTGCTCAGTCCTCTAATGTCTACTTTTATACAATCGGCGGAGGGTATGGGGACCAAAAGGGTTTGGGACCAACAAAAATAAAAGAATATCTCAACCTATTTGGCTGGGGCAAAAAAACAGGAATTGATTTGCCGGGCGAGGTCGCCGGTTTTATTCCTGATAGAGAATGGAAAAGAAGGGTTTGGGGCGAGCCCTGGTGGGACGGTGACACTTACAACCTTTCAATTGGTCAGGGATATATTTCAATTACTCCCTTAGAGATAACAGCTGCTTTTGGAGCAGTTGCTAATGGCGGTATATTGTATCAACCCCGGGTTGTTAAAAAAATAGTTGACACTTCAATGAGTTATCCTTACAATATAATTGAACGTTTTGAACCGGAAATTATCCGTCAAAATTTTGTAGACCCAAAAAACCTGGAAATTGTCAGGAAAGGAATGAGGCAGGCGGTAACCGGAGAAAATAGTCCCCGGGCCTCAGCCGTAATGTTAAATTCTTTGCCTGTAACCGCAGCCGCCAAAACCGGGACCGCTGAATTGGGCAATGATAGATATCATAACTGGGTTACTATTTTTGCTCCCTATGAAGACCCGGAAATTGTTTTAACAGTGATGATTGAAAACACTAAAGGAATTCAACTGGCTGTCTTGCCTGTGGCAAAAGAAATTTTAGAATGGTATTTTAATCAACAGCCAAGTAAATAGAAGTTTGACCCCTGCGCTTGACTATAGATAAAAACTTTGCCATAATAGTTTAAAGAAAAATAGAGTTGACCCTAATTAAAGAATTTGTTAAAATTTAACTATAAGTATGTTTATTTTCAAAAAT
>JAHXGN010000013.1 GCA_019923625.1 Candidatus Nealsonbacteria bacterium | reverse complement strand
GCGCTGATAATCTTAATTTTGGAATTTTTGATTTTGGATTTTGGATTTAATATTTGATACATTGTCCAAACTTCGTTAGGGTGTTTTTTGGTCCCGCTAATTTGCATAACGGCAATTGTGCCTTCGGCTATCCCCTCCTCTTTTCTATCGGGTTTCCGCAAAATCCGCAACACTCTTTTTTCCGAAAGCCGATATTGTCTCATTTTCATTTTGGAATGCTTTGTCCAAAAAATCTCTTTATCCTTAGGTAGTTTCAAAAACATATTTTATAGTCCTAAATCTTGGGAAATTCCCTGCATTGCTTCCAGGCCTATTTTGACAAAATCTCCCAAACTCAAATTTAAATATTCTTCAGATTTTTTTATGATTTCTCGATTGGCTCCTCGAGCAAAGGCTTTTTCTTTGAATCGGTTTAAAACATTTTCTGCTGTTAAGCCAGCCAACTTTTTGGAAGGTAAAACCAAGGCAGCAGCCACAATTAAACCAGTTAAAGGGTCGGTTACAAATAAAGCTTTTTCCATTAAGGTTTGAGCCGGAATGCCATGAGCTTCGTTGTGCGCCTTTACTGCCTGACAAATATCTTTTTCTAATCCTAAATCCTCAAGCATTTTGGCTCCAACCAAAGAATGCTGAGAAAGACCGCCTTCAGTTTTCTCATAATCAATGTCATGCAAAAGCCCAGTCAATCCCCATTTGTCTTCATCCTCATCGAATTTCTGAGCTAAAGCCCGCATTATGGCCTCAACAGCCAAACAATGCTTTACCAAATTTTTATTGGAAACATTCTGTTTTATTAAATTAAAAGCTTCTTCTCTACTTATATCGATTTTTGGCATTATTTTATCTCCTTTATTGCTTCATTTTTTGAGATTCTTGGCGGCGGCGAAAAAGAGTCAGCCCGGCGCGCAAGCGCGGCTTCGCCGAGCCCCGCCCATTTTACAATAGGCGGGATAAACTCCGCGAGGCGAACCAAAATCGCTTGCAAATTCCTTACTGGTGCACCCTGTAGGGTTCGAACCTACGACCTTACGGATGTGAACCGTACACTCTAACCACTGAGCTAAGGGTGCCTATTTCTAACGGGGTGAATAACACTCTAATCAACCGAGATAGACGCCCAAAAATCTCTAAATCGCTGGCCCGTTAGATAAAAATAGCAAATTTTGACAATACTGGCAACCAAAATAAAATTCTTAAAAACAAAAACGTTGCTGTTTTATACTTGTCTTTTCTGGAAAAAATCTTAAAATAAAAGAATAAGTCAGTTTAAGAACATGCAAGTTTTTGAGTTTCATTTCAATCCAAAAATTAAGGGAGATTTAATTTTTGACAGTTTTTGTTATGAACCGGAAAATATTTATGAAAAAAGGTTGGGCAGCTTATATATTGTCGGAGAGTTGAAAAATGTTCTGCCGAATGATTTAAATTTTTTAGAAAAAATTTCTCAATTTATTAAAACAAGATATTACAATTATTATTTAAAAACTCCGGAAGAAGCTCTTAGGGAGTGCTTAAAGGGTTTAAATGAATTTTTAACCAGAGAGGTGAAAAAAGAAAATGTTAACTGGTTGGGCAATTTAAAATTAGCCGTTGTTTCTCTTTGCCCGAGTCAAAAAAGCGGCGACGGATATTTAAATTTCAGTAAAATCGGCGATATTAAAATTTTTTTACTCAGGGGTGGAAAAATTAATGAAATCAGCAAAGGTATTGATTTTCAGGAAATTGAGCCCTACCCTTTAAAAATTTTTAGCAATATTGTTTCAGGAAAATTAATAGAAGAAGACCTTCTTTTGATTTTAACTCAAGAAGTATCTTCTTTTTTTGTTGAAAAATGGCGCATAAACACAAGCCATAATCAAAAAACAAAAAAAAATAAAGACCTTGTTTTTTCGGAGACCTTGTTGGAAAAAATTGCCAAAATAATTCCCTTTAAAGAAAAGGGGTTGAAAGAGATTTTAAAAACAAGAGAAAAAGAGTTTTTAAAAATTTCCGGAATTTGTCTTTTGATTCATTTTTCAAAAAAAGAAGAATTAAAAGAGTTTTTTGCTTTTAGAGAAAAACCAAAAGAAGTTTCTTTATCCAAATTTCTTTTGTTTTTAAAAGACAAACTGGTAAAAATTAATGGATTTTTAAAAAGAAAATTATCTCGGACTATTCTGGTTTTTAGCCAAAAAACGGTTTTTCCAAAAATGGGTCTAAATCTGCGCCTATTTCCTAAAACCCTAAAGGTGTTGTTTCAAGTCAAAATTCCTTCAAATTTAAAAAGAAGCTTGGTTTTAATTTTAATTTTAATTTTATTTCTTTTGGTTGGTTTTCTAATTTTTAGATTATAGCTGTCTTATTTCAACTCTATTTTGGCGCCGGCTGTCTCAAATTTCTTCTTCAAGTCCTCGGCTTCTTCTTTTTTGACGTTTTCTTTGACAACCTGCGGACCGCTCGCTGCGGCATCAACCAAATCTTTGGCTTCTTTTAACCCCTTTTGCGTAATATCCCTAACTACCTTAATCACCTCAATTTTTTTATCGCCAACAACCGTCAAAACAACATTAAAAACGTTCTTTTCTTCAGCTGCTGGTGCGGCAGCCGGGGTGGCGGTTGAAGCAGCTACCATTTGAGGGGCGGCCGAAACTCCAAATTTCTTCTCCAAAACCTTGACCAATTCAGCCAAATCCAAAACAGAAAGTTTCTCTATTTCTTCAACTAATTTTTTAAATTTCTCCGGAACTTTTACTTTTTCCTCTTTTTCTATTTTTTTTGTTTCTTTTTCTTCTACCATTTTACTACTAACACATATACGGCGATTGCCTTATTTGTATTAGTTTGATTTTTATTTGGTGACCTTTATTTGTGATAAAATGTAGACAAAATTTCTTAGATTGCCAAATAATACATTTACAAAATTTGATAGTGGGGCAGAAATACTTCCAAGCAATTTTGTCAACAATTCTTCCCTGGTTGGCAATTGAGCCAAAGCAAACACTTCCTCTGAATTCCAAAATTTATTTTCTATTAATCCTCCCAAAATTTTCAAATTGGGATTTTCTTGAGAAAACTGCCAGCTTATTTTGGCCGGGATTATTTCATTTTGATAACCAAAAATTAAGGCAATTTCCCCTTTTAATTTTTTAACATCAATAATTTTTTCCAATCCCTTATTTTTAAAAGATAAGTCTAATAAGGTTTTTTTAGCCACTTTTAATTCATTGCCGGTTTCTTTTATTTTTTTTCTCAAACTTAAAATGTCTTTTACTTTCAAGCCGGAAAAATTGACAAAAATCATTGCTTTTTGTCTGGCAATTTTATCTTTTAAGTCCGCGATAATTTTTTGTTTTTGCGTTTTAGTTAAAGCCATGTTCCTTCGCCCTTCGGGCTCAGTCAAGTTAAAAGTGAAAAGTGAAAAGTGAAAAAATAATGTCTGCTACCGCAGACATGCTAAAATTACTCTACCTCAAGAGGGCTTACAAACTGCCTCTTGTCTACGGCAATATATTTTAATTTAGCAAATTCTTATTCCTTTGTCAATACTTCAACAATAGTTTGGCCAAATTCTCTGACGGCGGCCGGACCATTGGCCGTAATGATTTTTCCATCAACCACTACCGGTTTATTTTGATAAATTGTACCATTTTCCTCTAAAATCTTAACCGGGCTTTTGTCCATTGGGCTTGACCAAACAGTTGCCTTCTTGCCTTTCAAAATTCCAGCTTTAGCTAAAATTACCGGGCTAATACAAATCGAAGCTAAAATCTTATCCTGGGAAACCGCTTCCTTGGCCACTTTATAAGAATTTTCATTATCAAGATATTTAAGGCACCCCGGTCCGCCAACAAAAATTACGGCATCAAACTCTGTTAGATTGATTTCTGAAACCAAAAAGTCAACTTCGGTATCCCCGCCATCAGCCCCAATGGCAGTTCCTTTTTTGGTCGAAGAGAAAAATCTCTTCTCCCCCTTCGTCCGCCGACTGGCGGGCTCGGAATTAGAAGCGGTTTTTATTTCAGCGCCCGCTCCTTCCAAAATCTCCTTTGGCACAAAATATTCGGCATCCCGAAAATCCCGAAAAGCAATAACCATTTACCCCGTAGGAAGCCGAAGGTTTTCCTTCGGGGCCTTGTAAGTTTGGCATTTTTGACTATTCAAAATACTTTGCCTTGGCTATGTTATGTTCTTCTAAGGTTTTGCTGAAAATAGTTTCTCCTTCCGGAGTGGATAAATAATACCAGTATTGGCTGCTTTTCTTTCAAGCCCGGGGTTAGAAATTGGGCCAAGAGGCAACCCCCTATATTTATAAGTATTATAAGGTGAATCAATGTCTCTTCCTAAAGCAATCTCTCTTCTCATTTCATCAAATGTCCAATTTTCTCTTCCTAAAATATAAGCTATTGTCGCGTCAACCTGTAAGGGCATACCAATTTTCAATCTCTTCCACAAAATTCCTGAAACCAGTTTTTTATCCTCTTTTTTTCTGACCTCTCTTTCAATCATAGAAGCCATAGTTACTATTTCAAAAATTGTTCTGTTTTGCCTTTTAATTTCTTCCCTTAAATCAGGAGTTAACCTCCTGCCAAAATTATTCAACATTCTTTTAATAATATTTTCCAAACCTTCGTTTTTTCTTATCTCATAAGTATCAGGAAAAAGATAACCTTCTAATCCCAGATTTTCCGGCTTGTCTTTTAAAAAATCAAAATCGTTTGAAAAATCTTTCATTGCCATCTGCCAAACTTCTTCTACCCGAAACATTCCTTTGTTCTCAAAATAAAAACCAATATCTCTTAGGCTCCAGCCCTCAATTATGGTAATTCTTTCTTTTATGACATCTCCCCTAAAAAGCTTGTCCGCTATTTGGGGAATGTTCATTGAGGGAGATAATATGTATTCTCCAGATTTAAGACCTCCGGCAATTCCTTTAACTAAAACATAGGCCATGAATGCCGGCGCCCATCTTATCAGATTTTCCTTTTCCAAATTGAAAGCAATTTCTTTTAACCCCCCTCCTTTTTCTACGCTAAAAATCACTTCTTTTTTGATTAAGGGTTCTGCCGGCAGAAAAACCAGCCAGAAAGAAGTGGCAACAATTAAAATTATAATTAAAGCTATTATGATAATAAAAAATAAACGCTTTTCCATATTTTTACCCTGTTAGAAAAAGTCATTGTCAGCCGGGTTTACTTTTCAATAAGAGGGACAAAAACAAACCCAGGATATTCAATCTCTTCAAATTCTTTTTCTGTTTTTTTAATAAAAAGCCAAATGGAAGTGCCAATTGGAGTCACAATTCTGCCGCCAATTTTTAATTGTTCTTTCCAAGCCGAGGGTAATTTTTCAGCTGAGGCCGAGACCAAAATTTTATCATATGGCGCTTCTTTCTGATAACCCTTGGAACCGTCAGCGCAAATTAATTCTACAGTCCCCTTCTCTATCCCCGCACCAGAACCTTCGGTTCGGTACGGGGCAAGAAAATTATATTTAGTAACATTCTTTCTGCCAAATTCCACAAGTTCGGGCACAATATCAATGGCTATCACTTTTCCCTGCCTGCCGGCAGGCAGGTCTTTTTCTCCAACAATCTCCCCAAGGAGAGCGCTCGTCCAACCCGAACCCGAACCAATGTCTAAAATTTTCTCTCCCGGTTGTGGCTGGAGTTGTTCTAACATAAAAACCACTACCAGAGGTTGAGAAATTGTCTGACCAAATCCGATTGGAAGCGCTTCATTCAACTCTGCCAAATCCTTCATTTCTTCAGGCAAAAAATCCACCCTTTTAATTTTTTTAAATGCCTCAATTATCCTCGGTGTCTTCAGCCATCCTTCTTTAATTAAAGAATCAATTAAAGCCATTTTAAAAAACCATACTACTTAATTTGCCATGGCTCCTTAAGTGGTATAATTGGAGATTAATTGTTTCAATCTTTTTCGGATTTTTAATTTTTGCCAAAAACTCAACCGGTCAACCACGTTAGAGTCGCCATTATTTCTTGCTTCTCAAATAAAATTTAAGTAATTCCCATATTCTACGCCCGACTCTAACGTGGTCAATAAATAAAATTCCGTCTAAGTGGTCTATTTCATGTTGAAAAACTCTGGCCGGCAAACCCTCGGTTTTTATTTTAATTTTTTCTCCTCTCTCATTTAAGCCCTCAATTTCTACTTCTTTTGCCCTTTTTATTTTTAAAAATAATTTAGGAAAACTTAAACAACCTTCTTCGTCTGTTATGGTTTCTCTGCTTTTTTTTATTATTTTAGGGTTGAAGAGAGCAAGCCCTCTTCTCCCCCTTTCGCTGGCGCTCGGGAGGTCGAAGAAAGCAAACTTTCTTCTCCCCCCTTCGCTGGCGCTCGGGAGGTCGAAGAAAGCAAACTTTCTTCTCCCCCCTTCGCTGTGGCTCGGGAGGTTGATTAAAGCTTGAGGTTTTTGGGCAACTATTTCTTCTGGAGACCGCTTTTCTAACAGGTGAACTACAATTATTCTTTTTAACTGGCCAACCTGGGGGGCAGCCAAGCCTATTCCCTGATTGGCAATCATTGTTTCTAACATATCAAGAGTAAGTTTTTTTATTTCTTCTGTCACCTTTTCAACTTCCTGGCATTTTTTCCGCAAAACAGGGTCAGGATATTTCTTGATGGATAAAATCATAATAATAAAAATTTTCTGGGCGGGGACGCCAGGATTCGAACCTGGAACGGAAATTTTGGAGATTTCTATGATAGCCATTTCACCACGCCCCCAATTTTACTTTTTCGCTTCTTTGTGCACCGTATGCTTTCTACACCACTTGCAGAATTTTTTCAATTCTAACTTTTTCTCACCAGTTTTTTGTCTTGATTTGTGAGTATGGTAATTAATTCTTTTACACTCTTTGCACTGAAGTTTTATAAATGGTTTCTTTTTTACTGCCATATGAGCCTGAGGCCGGGATTGAACCGGCGACCTACACATTACCAATGTGTTGCTCTGCCAACTGAGCTACCCAGGCATTTTGTGGGTGCGGCAGGAATTGCACCTGCGAAGCCCGAAGGCGTCAGATTTACAGTCTGATGGAATAGCTACTCTCCCACGCACCCTTTCTTATCTTACAATTTTACTATAAAAATATTATTTTTTCAACCTTCGGTTGACCGGCAGAAGGCCGGCAATGATTTTTCTGTGTTTTTTTCGCCATTCGGCGATTTTTTTGTGGTGGCCGGACACTAAAACTTTTGGCGCTCGCCACCTTACTCCTTTTTTTGGAGAAAAAACTTCTGGCCGGGTGTATTGAGGATATTCAATAAATCCTTTCTCTTTGGTAATTCTTTCTTTTAATAGTTCTGGCTTTCCTAAAACGCCGGGAATTAATCTGGCCACTGTTTCCATTACTACCATAGCCGGAAGCTCGCCTCCCATTAAATCATAATCGCCGATTGATAATTCAATGTCAGCAATATATTTTGCCACCCTCTCATCCACCCCTTCGTATCTGCCGCAGATAAAAATTATTCTATTCAATTTAGAAAGTTTGTATGCTAGTTTTTGATTAAATTTCTTCCCCCTCGGCGTAAAAAGAATAATTTTTCGCTTTTCGTTTTTCGCTTTTCGCTTTTTCAAAGCTGTTACAGCTTTGAAAATTGGTTCAATCTTCAATACCATTCCCAGCCCTCCCCCATAAGGCCTGTCATCGACTGTCCGGTGGACGTCGGATGTCCACTTCCTTAAATCGTGGATTTTAATTTCAATTAAGCCCTTTTCTTGGGCTTTTTTAATAAATGACTCTTTTAAAAAGGAATTAAAAATTTGAGGAAATATAGTAACAACGTCAAAAGTCATATTAATATATTCAATGGTCAATGAGATTTACCCCCTCGGGGCTTGCCCTTATCTCCCTTCTTTGCTACGTTCGGGTGGTCAAAAAAGATAAAAACCGCGCTATCAGTAATATAATAGCCCGGTTTTTATTTAGAGTAAACCCTGTTAGAAACGGTATTTCTAATACGGCTTACAATTTCGATTTATAATTTCAGTTCTTCGAGCTCTTCGGCTGAAGTTTTTCTTCCTTGTTCGGGTCTGCCGCCCTCCGGTTCTTCGATTTTTAAATTTACCCTGGCATGATTTCTCAAGCCAATAATTCGAACCAGACTTCTGATAGCTCTGGCAGTAGCCCCCCCTCTTCCAATAATCTGACCCATATCGTTGGGGTTCACTTTCAAAGAAAGCAAAACCCCCATTTCATCAACTTTTCTATCAACTTTGACGTCTGTTGGGTTATCAACCAGGGCTTTGATTAAGTATTCAAGAAAGTCCTGATCAGCTATTTTTTTCTCAACCATAATTCTTTCTGAGTTCAATGAATCTTTGATTCATATAACTTTTCAATGTTCACGAATTAAAAATTCATTTCACTTTTCAATGTTTCAATATTTTCAATATTTGATAATCGCTAATAATTAATCTTTGCAGTAGCGCCGACCCTCTTATTCCTTGTTTCTTTCGGAAACTCGGTATCTGAATTGCTACTATTCTGAATTATTACTATATTAAATTCTAATTTATTTCCAAAACTTGTCAACCCCCGCCCATATTTTTGTAAAAACTTGTAGTAATAGATGGTCAAAGCCGACAGGCCTTTCGGTAATTACAAACTTTGACTGAAATATGGGCGGGGTTGACTTGCTGATACTAAAACTATTTTTTTAATTTCTTTCTTAAATCCTCAAGAATTTCAGCTGCCACTTCTTTCCCTCCTAATCCAAAGGCAATACCAACTGAAATGACCAAAACAGCCACCAAGCCGGTAAATAAGGTCTGGACCAAATCTGCGCCTATTCCTAACTGGACCAGGACTATTGAAATGGCAAAAATCCAAATTGACCACTTAATAATCGCGCCGATTATAGAACCGTAGCCCACCTTGATTGACTCAACCGATGCCCTGACTACTTTCTCTAGAATATCCGCTAAAATGATAGCAACCACGAAAATAAGGGCAGCCACCAGCACATTAGGCAGATAAGCTAAAATCTCTCTTAAAAGTCCGGCAAACTCTTTCAGTCCTAATACTTCTACTGCTGCTGATAAAAAAACAATCGCCAAAATCCATTTACAAATTGCTCCAATAAATCCTGAGGCGTCAATTTTAAGTTCTGCTTTTTCTAAAGCTTCTTTCCAGTTTCCTCTTTCAAAGACCCGATTAAATTTTATTCGCTTTAAAATCTCGCTTATCAATTTTCCAATCCCAACAGCAATAAACCAACCAATGATAAAAATAACTAATGCCCCAACAAGGTTGGGAATAAAAATCAAGAATCCCTGCCAAAGACCTTGAAGGGCTCTAAGGGTTACT
This sequence comes from Candidatus Nealsonbacteria bacterium, assembly GCA_019923625.1. Lineage (NCBI taxonomy): Bacteria > Candidatus Nealsoniibacteriota > Candidatus Nealsoniibacteriota bacterium. The sequence continues at coordinate 4,881 of JAHXGN010000013.1, read as the reverse complement.
GAATACCAATCTAAAGTCATAAAATATAATCCGAATATCATCCGAATCGTATCCGAATGCCACGAATTATTCGGAGCATTTGGATTTCATTCGTAGATTCGGATTAAGTTTGCTTCGGCAAATTCGACCTTTACAAGTTGTTTCATTAATTCTAACAAAATTAAAAAAATTTACCCTGTGGATAACCCAACCAATAAATACAGCTGGAGACAGGCTCTCTGTTAAATATTTTATCAAATTTACTAAGTTTATCAAATCAAAGTAAGGGCGCTATTTTTTCAATACTGCTTTTATTATTGGAATGTGTAGTATTAATGATACTAAAATTAACATCCAGCCATATAGTAGCCAATTATGCTCTGGTAAATAACTAACTAAAAGAATCCCCAATCCAATACCGCCTATGCCTTTACCGAGCATTGTAATCCAAACCGCACGCGCATTTTTCTCTACACATTTTTCAAAATCTCCAAAAAACCAAGGCATATTTATTACCTCCTTAATACTAATGTTTCTTAATACTAATGTTTCGACTTTGTATATTTTATCATTTCGGAATCTAAAAATGGAAAATATAAAAGAGGTAATGACGGGGTGGAATGAGCTCAAGTTTTAATCCTGTTCTTCTGCTTCTTCTTGTCCTACTTCTTCTGTTGCGTCTTGGTTTTGTTCTTCCTGTTCTTTTATAGCTTCCTCTTGCTTTTCTCTTTCTTCTTCAGGTTTTTCTATTAATTCTTCTTCTGCCTCTTGTATTGCTTTTTCAGCTTCTTCTTTCAATTCTTTTTCTTCCCTCAAACCGTCTATTGCGTCATCAATGTTTTCAAGTGTGGCTTCGGCCTGTTTGGCAAGTTGTTTTGCTTCTGCAAAATTCCCTGCGGCCAGAGCTGATTTTGCCTGAGCGAGAAAATCATCAAACTTGCCAAATGCCTCGGCGGGAACGGTAATACCTTCTTCCGCTGCTTCATCTACTAATTCTTGCTTTTCCTCCTCTGCTTCTCTTATGCTTTTTTCAGCAGCTTCTTTGATATCCATTTGCTCCTCCAGCACATCCGAAAGGTCGCTGAAATCGTCATCAACATCTTCTTTTAAGTCATCCAGAATGTCTAAGAGGTGTTCCGACTCGCTCTCTAATGTAATATCAATGTCATAGTTTATGGCTGTCATACCGATTTCTGGACTGTTCTGGGTCGCGCTGATTGTAACCGAGGCCTCCGGGAACAATGTTTCTCCCATAACATCCACCGCTCCGTATGTTTTCTCAAAGGTGATGTCAAGAGAGTCGTCGTCCAAAACCACATCGCCGCTTTCCCATTCGTTGACAACGCCGCGCTCAAGAATCCTGTCCCGTAAAACCGCCAAGTCCTTCAGTTGCGGCGACTCTGCTCTGTATGTAGCAGAGTATGTGTCGTCGTCTATGTCAACATTAACCTCGTCCTCAATAATACTGAATCCTTCAAGGGGTCGGCCAATCTCCTGGTCAATGGCGGCCGCGACTGTCCGAAGCACCTCTTCCATTGCCTGCGCAAAAGCCGGTTCCGCAAATCTTTGCTCAAGCGCTTGTTCCGCAAGTCCTGCGGCTTTCTCTAACTTCTCTTCTGATTCTTCAAAAACATTCTCAAGATGCTGATTGACAAATCCAAAACCAGTATCCACCCCTATGGCCAACCCGGCAACATTTCTTCCTCTTTGTTCTAATCTTTGAATAATTTCGGTCGCTCTCTTCATATGACCCTGAAGCCTGCTAAAACCGATATTCAATCCTCTGAGCTTAATTTCTTCTTCAGCTAACACTTCATATGACCCTGAAGCCTGCTAAAACCGATATTCAATCCTCTGAGCTTAATTTCTTCTTCAGCCAACATTGCTTTTATTTCAGCAACGCGCTCAAGAGCTCTTCCTACTTGAAGTTTCGCTTTTGCTTCAGTATTGAAAGTCAGAAACTCGCCGATAGCTTCATTGACGCGTTCCAGAAAGTAAAACGGGCTGTTTGGCGTAAGCCCGGCGCCCGGCAATTCTGGCAGCGGGTCTTGTATTTGCGCTTGCGTTGAAACTTGCGTAAATAGAAGTCCAACGAAAAGCAAGCTAATGACAATAATTTTTTTGCTCATATAATTTTTTCTTTGAGGAGAGTATATTATGGATTCAACCTTTCACATCCACATTTATTTTATCATTATACTGCACCTCCGGCAAGGATCAAATTAAACCTCGAATCTTTAGCGAGGCGGCTAATTCAATCTGGTGGACCGTGCCAGATTTGAACTGGCGACTTCCGCATTGCAAATGCGACGTTCTGCCACTGAACTAACGGCCCATAAAATTTTTAGCGCCAGTTTGCAAATGAGATGTTCTGCTGCTGAACCACAGACCTACCTTTATTTTCGCTTCACGAAAACTGATGGGTGAGGGAGGGATTGAACCTCCGACCTCTGCTTTATCAGAGCAGCGTTCTGCCACTGAACTACTCACCCAAAATATATGTTAGACACCGAGTGTCTAACATGCACGGGTTTCACCCGTGTATTTTACTTAAATAAGATTTCGGCTACCTACTTAAACCGTTTGACAGGTGTTTACCGGGGTTCAACCCCGATTCCCTTGCCAGGCGCTGCTTTATTAATTTTTGGTTTTTTGTGAGCTGGAATTTTTTTCCCCTCAATAACCTTTTCTGATACTAATAAATTAAAAACTGTTGGAGAAGGTTTTGCTCCAACTGAAATCCAGTATTTAATCCTCTCCCCTTTTAAAACTTTCTCTTTGGTCAAAGGATTGTAAAAACCAACTTCCTCAATAAATCTGCCTGCCTTTGGAGGATTTTTTTTATCGGTAACCACTATTTTAAAAGATGGTTGATTTTTTTTACCAACTCTAAATAAACGAATAACTAACATACCGTATGACTTATGACTATGACCTTTGACTATGACTCGTTGTCATCGTCATGGTCATTGTCATTGTCACCAATTTTTTATCTCTAATGCCTGTTTGGCCGCTTCTTCTTCGGCCTCCTGTTTTGAAAAACCATTGCCTTTAGCCACCAATTCTTCGCCCAAAAAAACTCCGACAATAAAATGTTTGGCATGGTCAGGACCCTGTTCTTCTAAGACCTTATAAAGCGGGGTATTTCCCGCTCTTTCTTGGGCTTCTTCCTGAAAACAGGATTTGGCATCTTTAAAAAGACCTTTTTCAATAATTCTGGGCAACTCTTTGATTAAATTTTTTTCAATAAAATTCCGGACAATTTTATATCCCTGGTCAAGATAAACCGCCCCGATAAAGGACTCAAATACATTGGCTAAAATATATTGCCTGGCTTTTCCTTCTTCTTTTATTTCTCCCCGAGAGAGTAATAAAAAATCGTTAAAATCCAATTCTCTGGCAATTTCGGTTAAAATTTTAGCATTAACCAGGGCGGCTCGCCAATTAGTTAATTCGCCTTCTGATTTTTTGGGATATTTTTGATAAAGATATTCGGTGACCACTAACTCTAAAACCGCATCGCCCAAAAACTCCAATCTTTCATTATGGGATAAATAAAAACCAGGGTTTTCATTCAAATAAGAACGGTGGCAAAAGGCCTGAATTAATAAGTCGTTATTTTTGAACTTCAGGCCTAATTTTTTTTCCAGAGACGAAAAATTCTTCATTTCATTTTGTTTTCTCTATTTCTCTATAAACGGTTCCCAGAACCCCATTGATAAATTTACCCGAGCTTTCGCCGCCAAAGGATTTGGCTAATTCAATGGCTTCGTTTATGGCTACTTTGGGAGGAACTTTTTCTTTTCTTTCAAACAATAATTCATAAAGACCGATTCTTAAGACATTTCTATCAACAATACTGATTTGGTTAATCGGCCATTGAGGAGCGGCTGTGGCAATGATTTTATCAATTTCAGAAAGATGTTTTATAAAACCATTAACTAATTGCCAAATAAATTTTTGGTCTTTTAGGTTGGGGCCGAATTCTTGAATATTTTTCTCAATAATTTTAATCAAGCTCCTTTTTCTGTCATAAAAATCCCATTCATAAAGCGATTGCATTACAATGCTTCTTGATAGATGCCTGCTTGACATTTTAATTATTTGATTATTTGACTATTTGACTTGTCAATTTGTCAAATGGTCAATTAGTCAAATGGTTACTTCCTTGATAGTTCTTCTAAGGTTAAGGGCTTCTCCTTGCCCTCTTTTTTCTCGGCTGCCTCTTGGGCCTTCATTTCTTTTTCTCTCATTTTTCTTTCTTTTTTAGTTAATTTTTTCAAAACATCAACCACCTCAATACCTTTGTAATAACCGCACCAGGAACAAACGATATGGGATTTTATCGGTTTTTTGCATTTCGGGCATTGACTCAAAGCCGGCGTCTTTAAATAAAGATGCATCCTTCTTTTATTTCTTCTTGATTTGGTATGTCTTTGTTTTGGAACAGACATGCTTCTTCGCTTCGCTCAGTCAAATTAAAAATTTAAAACTCAAAACTAAAAATTACTGACGAAGCGTATTCTTAATACTAATAAATAAACAAAAAACTTTCAATAGTTTTTAGTTTCGGGCAAATAGGGGTAAATAGGGTCAACTCTATTTTTCTCTCTTTATAAAATTATTGGGGTAAATTGTTAAAGAAAAATAGAGTTGACCCCATTATTTTACTTCTTGTAATTTTGTTGACTTTTTCTACGCCTGTCGTAAAATTCAACATATTGTTCAAACTGTTCAACGTTGTAAGTTGAACATTGTAAGTTGAACATTGTTTATTTTTCAGCTAATTTGGCTCATGTTAGATACTCGGTGTCTAATATGTCATAGCTTAGATACGTTATAAGATACACGGGTTTCACCCGTGTATCTTATGTTATGTAGATGCGGAAATGTAGATGTCGG
>JAHXGN010000012.1:6429-16921 GCA_019923625.1 Candidatus Nealsonbacteria bacterium | reverse complement strand
ATTTATTTGTATTTAAATAATTATTGACCTTTTCTTAATTTAGAATATCATTTTATTATTTTTTGTCAAGTCTCGCGCACTGTATGTAAAGAGGATTTAGAAATGTCAGGTTTTTTCTATTTCGACAATATAATATCAAAACATAACTGCTCCATTCCGATTCTTTCTTCCCCAGAGTTCTTTCCAAATTTTTTCTTTTATAGATTTATTTACATCAACAATTTTGCCTAAAAATTTCAATAAAAATTGCCAACGATGGTTTCTTTATTTCTCCACAAAGAGGGTGTTGCCTTCAATTTTTACTATTTTAACTTTTGATTTTTCGGGGATGGTTTTTCCGTCAGCACTTTCAGCCTGCCAGATTTCATTTCTTAACATTACTTGGCCAATGGGGTTGAGTTCTTTGATAACTTCAGCCTCAAGTCCAATTAAGGCTTCGGGCCCGGTTTTAGGTTTTGTTCTTAAATCTTTAACCACTTCCCTGCTGATGATAACAAAAAGAATTCCAATACTCAAAAGCGCGCCCAAGACCATCATTGTTGTTGCATCAAAAATTTGAGGACTTAAAAATGGTTCGGCTTCAAAAGTAAAAACTCCCAAAAGCAGAAAAATTATTCCCAGACCGCCGAAAATTCCAAAACCGGGCTGAAAAATTTCCATGATTAAAAGAAAAAGGCCTAATAAAATTAATAAAATGCCAAAAATTGAGAATTGAATTATTCCCATACCCCAGAGGCCAATTAAGAGAAAAAGCAGGCCCAAAATTCCGGTTAATTCAAACTCACCTGTCCGGAAGGCAAAAATTAAGCCCAAGCCGCCTAAAGTTAAAAATAAAGAAATTAAATAGGGGTGGGAGAGAAGGTCAAAGAATCTTTCAATTGGAGTTGGTTGAATTTCGGTTATTTTTGGCTCAGAGGAAATAAAGAAATTAAATAGGGGTGGGAGAGAAGGTCAAAGAATCTTTCAATTGGAGTTGGTTGAATTTCGGTTATTTTTGGCTCGGAAATTTCCAGTTTCAAAAAAAGTTCATCTAAATTTCTAGCTGTTTCATCAATAACTCCTACTTCTTTTGCTTCTTTGCCGGTTAAAGTTAAATTCTCCCTGACAAATTTCTCAGCTATCTCTGGATTTCTCTGATTTCTTTCAGCCAAACTTTTTATCCAGGAAGCCATTCCTTCTACCACTTTTGGGTCGGCCTCCATCACTTCCCCGGCCATTATTCGGGGTTCAGCCGCGCCAATTGAGGCCTCGGGATGAACTACAGCGTAATCTGCTGCCAGCAAAATAAAGGTGCCGGCTGAATAAGCCCAGCCGCCTTCTTTATGGACAAAGACAACGGTTTTAACCTTAGTTTCTAAAAGTAAATTAATAATGTCCCTGGTTGACTTTAAAAGCCCGCCGGGAGTATCTAATTTAATTATTAAATATTCGGCTTCGGCTTTTTCCGCTTCCCTAACTACTCTTTTTAAATATTGCAGAGTCCCGGCTTTAATTTCTCCGTCAATTTCAGCTATAATAAACCCCATTAGAAATTTTCGCCAAAGCTAAATTAGTTTCCAAAAAAGGGGTTAACAAAAAACCGAACACTAAAAAAATTGTTGCTAAAATCATTCCTTTGTTCATTTTTTTAATTCAATCAAAGTAATTTCAGGCGGACAATTAAATCTGATTGGTAAAATAGAGGTGCCAATCCCTCGGTTAACATATAAATAAGTGTCTTCTATTCTAAAAAGCCCGCTAGTATATTTCCGACCATATTTTGAAAGGGGCTGGATTAATCTACCGACAATCGGAATATTAACTTGGCCGCCGTGAGTATGACCAACCAAGACCAAATCTATTTTTTCTTTTACCGCTTCATTGATTATCTCTGCCGCGTGAGCTAATAATATCTTTGGCCCTTCATTTTCAATCCCTTCCATTGCTTTTGACAAATTGGCGCGACGGGTCCAGGGATCATCTACTCCGACTAAATAAATGTGTTCATTATTAAGAATTAGTTTTTTGTTTTCGTTGTCTAAAATAGTGATTCCGCTTTCTATTAGATAATTTTTTACAAATTTAGTATCGTGATTACCCAAAACTCCGAATATCCGATTTTCGTATTTTTCTCCTAATTTCTGCCAAAAAATTTTGACCGAATTTAACTTTCTATCAGTTATCGCTTTTGTGATTGGGTCAACAAAGTCACCGGTAATAAAAACAAAATCCGGGTTCAATTTTTCAAGCATTTCTAAAACCTTTTTTTCTCGGCTGCCAAACCATAAAGAATGAAAATCTGAAAGCTGAACAATTTTTACTCCGTCAAATCTCTGGGGTAAATTTTCAATAGCAATAACCTGTTTTTCAATTTGAATATTATTTGGCTCAAAAAATAAAATGTAATAACCAAAAACCAAAAATAGGGGTAAAAATATTATTAGAATTATTTTATTCATTTTAGGTTTTAATTTTTCTTCGACGACCGAGCCCTGCAGGGCGGGGCGAAGGTGAAGAAGAGGATTTCATCCTCTTCGACGCCACCATTTATATAATTCTCCGCCCCACAAAACCAAAGAGGAAAACAGGGCTATGATTAAAAATTCTGAAACAAACAGGGGCTCAAAGCCAAATCTTTCAGCTATTCTTTGGACAAAGAGAGCTCCTAATATCGCTAAAACAGAAGCTGTCATTCCAGCCATTATGAATTTATTAGAAAAGAACCCTATTTTAAAAATGGACTGAGAAAGAGACCTCATATTAAGCACATTAAATAATTGAGTCAGGGCCATGACGGCAAAAGCCCCGGCTCTGGCTTTTCCCAAAGAACCTTGCTCTATAAAAACATTAAACACAAAAATAGTAAGAACAGTCATAATCACAATCATTAAAGCCAAAAACGGCAGAACGTCCTTAGACAAAATGTTTTCCTCTTTTTTTCTCGGGGGCCTGTTTAAAACGTTTTCATGGCGTGGCTCTGTAGCTAAAGGAGCAACAGTAAAACCACCAGTAACCATATTAAGAAATAAAATAGCGGCTGGCAAAATAATCAAAACGGTCTCTCCCCATAAGTAAACGCCAATAATTAAAGAAAGGACTAAAGTCGCGACTTCGGCAAAATTAGTGGTGATTAAAAACAAACTTACTTGTTTAACATTGGTAAAAACCGTTCTTCCTTCTTCAATAGCATTGACAATAGAGGCGAAATTATCGTCGGCCAGAACCACAGAACTACTTTCTCTGGCAACATCGGTGCCAATCTGGCCCATAGCAATGCCGATATCGGCCTTTTTTAAAGCCGGGGCGTCATTTACGCCGTCTCCGGTCATAGCCACAACATAGCCCTGTTTTTGCAAACTTTCTAAAATTTTTAATTTCATTTGCGGCGTTAAACGGGCAAAAATTGAAACATTCTTAACCGCTTCATCAAACTCCTTTTCAGACAACTCTTCTAAATCCATTTGGGTTAGGGCTTCTGCTTTTTCGTCAACCATTCCAATGTTTTTAGCAATAGCCAAAGCAGTCTCCTTATGGTCACCGGTTTTCATAAGAACTCTTATTCCGGCTGTTTTTGCCTTGGCAATGGCTTCTTTTACTTCGGGCCTGGGCGGATCTTCCATTCCGACCATTCCGGCAAAAACCAGGTCTTTGATTAGGTCCTCGGTCAGTTTTTCTGTTTCCAAAGGAACGGTTTTGTAAGCCAATCCAATAACCCTCAAGCCCTCTTTTGCCAAATCATCTACTTTTTTTAACATTTCCTCTTTTACCCGAGCCGTAGCGAAGGGGGAAGAAGAAGATTTATCTTCTTCGACCTCGCCAACTCCCAAAACAGAAAATTTTAATATGGTTTCAGGAGCGCCGGAAACATAAACTTCCTTCTTGATTATCTTTTCTTCTTCGCTTCGCTCAATCAACGAAGCGCCGTATTTTAATTCCTGATTAAAGGGCAAATCATCTATCTTTTTTTCTTTTCCCAGCAATGTTTCTTTTTTAAGGCCGGCTTTCTCGGCTAAAACAACTTGAGCTGCTTCAGTTGGGTCGCCGATAATTTTGTAAATGTTTTTTTTATTATCTTCTTTTATTAATTTGGCGTTGTTCCAAATACAAGCAATATGCAAAAGTTTTCGTAATTGAGGATTTTCTAAGGGGAAAATAACTTTTCCTTTTTGGAAAAATTGACCCTTTGGGCTCCAACCTTCCCCGGAAACCGTAATTTCTTCTTGTTCTAATAAAATTATCTTTTCTACATCCATCGTATTTTGGGTAAGGGTTCCGGTTTTATCAGTGGCAATGACGTTTATCACGCCAGCCGTTTCAGTCGCTTGAAGGTTTCTGATAATGGCCTTTCTTTTTGCCATACGACGGGCTCCAACAGCCAAAACAATAACTAAAGCAGCTGGCAGTCCTTCAGGGATTCCTGAAACCAAAGAAGCCACGGCAAACCTAAAGGTCTCTTCAAACTCAAGATGTTTGACAATAAATCCAATAAGAAAGACAATGGTCGCGCTAGTAAAAGCAATTCCGGCCATTTGTTTTGCGAATAAGTCGGTTTTTATTTTGAAATGAGTTTTTAGGGGCTTAATTTCTTCTAAACTTTGAGCGATTTGACCCAAGGCAGTCTTTAATCCGGTTGCTATAACTACTGCTTTTGCCTGACCTGAGGCAACAAAGGTTCCCAGCCAAACCATATTTTTCTGGTCAGCCAAGGGTGTTTTTTCCGGTAATTCTTCAGGGTTCTTATCTGTCGGCAAGGACTCGCCAGTTAAGGCCGACTCTATGGTTCTAAAATTTTTTAATTCTAACAATCTGGCGTCAGCCGGAATTCTATCTCCTTGTTCCAATAAAATAATGTCCCCGGGAACTAAGTCCTTAGTCGGAATTTTCAACAACTCCCCCTCCCTAATAACATTAGTAAAATCAACAACAATCTTTTTAAGGGCACGAATTGCTCTTTCTGCTTTATGCTCCTGGACAAAGCCCATAACCGCATTAAATAAAAGAACGGCCAAAATTATAGAAACATCAAATATATGGCCGGTAAAAAAGGAAAAAAGGGCTGCTCCAATAAGAATATATATTAAAAAAGAGCGAAACTGCCTAAAAAAAATAAAAACTGGGTGCGGCGCCCCTTTTTCCGGTATTTCATTGGGGCCGAATTTTTGCCAACGGTTTTTGACTTCTTCCAAAGTCAATCCTTCCGGATGAGAAGAAAGTTCTTCTAGAGTTTTTTCAATTGATTTTGAATGAAATAAATTGTTTTTCATTAAGGATAATTTTGGACGATAATCTCTGAAATGGTGTTTTTAATCTCATGGGGTTTTGGTATTTTTTTGATTAAAACCTCTTTTGTCGCCCCGGCGGTTTGAATATGCAAGTTTCCGAATTTGAGCAAGCTTGCCAATATCCCAAAAACTTCCACTTTTATATCCTGAATATTTTTGAGATGAACTATGACCTGCTCACGGTTAAATAGTCCCTTTTGTTCAATATCAATAATTCGTTTATCGGTAACAATAATGACGTCCAGGTAATAGTTGGTCCAAAAAATAAAAAATATTATCCAAAGCCACTGCCACCAAAGACATAAAAAAAACAAAACAGCCATTATCATTTTCAGTTGACCGAAAAGCAATTGCCCCAACTGGGGAAAAACCCCTCCTATTAAAAAAATAAAAAACGGCAGAATGGCCAAAACAAAAATAATCAGCCCTTCAATAAAAATAACGTACCAATGCCTTCTTCTTTCCAAAATTATTTTTTCTCCCTCAAAAAGTTGAATCATAAACACGAGCTTTCATTGGCTATGAAAGCGAAAAGTAAATTATTATTGAAACAATCATTACGGTTAAAAAAATAAAAGAAACTCCGAAAAATATTTTCCGTACTTTTTTGATTTTTTCTTGACCAATTCCATAACGGGTCCAATGATAATTAAAAATAATACTGATGATTATTCCTAAAACAAGAGATATTAAAAAAGCAACCGGCAAAATTGTTGAAATAATGGGAGGAATAACGATTTGTTCCATATTATTGTATTTTAAAGATTTTTGAAATTAACTCAGGGTAAAAAGCGCTGCTCCAGGCTTGAGCCAAACAACCCTCTGATTTCACTTAATTCAGCCTGATTTAATTTTTATTATTCAGGGCTATATTAATTTTACTCTTATCCAAAAAAAAAAAAGCAAATTTCAATCTATTTTTAAAATTTCATATTTAACTTTACCGGCCGGCGTCTCAACCCCTATTTCTTGGCCTACTCTTTTCCCTAAAAGAGATTTCCCCAAAGGTGACTGAAAAGAAATTTTCCCTTCAAAAGGATTGGCTTCTTCGGGGCCGACAATTTGAAATTCTTTTCTTTCATTATTGCCGGAATTAACCGCAATAAAAGAACCAATTTGAACCTCTTTAATATTTTCAACATCTTTCTTTTCAATTATCTTTGCCTGACGAATTATGTTTTCCAATTCCAAAATCCTGCCTTCTAAAAAGGCTTGGTCTTCTTTTGCCTGTTGATAGGCAAAGTTTTCTGACCTATCGCCAAAAGAAGCCGCCTCTCTTATTCTTTCGGCAATTTCTTTTCTTTTTACTTTTTTTGAATAATCTAATTCCTTTTTTAATTTTTCCAATCCCTTTTTGGTAAAATACTTCATATTCCCGAGCCCCGGCGATGGGCGGAGATGAAGGCAAACCCCGAAGGGGGCAAACTTCATCGACTACCCGAGCGTCACAGCGAAGGGGCGGAGATGAAGGCAAACCCCGAAGGGGGCAAACTTCATCGACTTTTTTTCTTAAATTTAAAATACCATAAAATTAAGCCAATTAAAAATAATAATCCCAAAAAGATTTGCCAGCCAAAATGAAGATAAAGCAAAAGACCGGTTAAAGTAAATATTGTAACAATAATTCCGGCGATCATTACCCCCAGGGTAATGAAAAGAAGGGCTCTTTTTGTCGGCATGTTAAAAACAAAAGCAATTAAACTTCCGGTCCAGGCGCCGGTAACGACCACAAATATCATTAAAGTCCATTCTTTCCATTTTTCTATTTTTTTTTGATGATTGGTCCGGGTTTTGTTAAAAAGCCATTGAAAAAATCGGTTAAAGAAAAAGGACTTTTGAGAAAGATATTGAGAAAAAGCCCCGATGGTCAATAAAATAAAAATCGGCGGAACTAAGCTTCCCAAAACCGAAAAAAAATAAGCGGATAAAATGGATAAATTATAAACGGTAAGAGCAATCGGCAGAGCGGCTTGCAACCCACCAATCGGGGTCATGGCAATTAAAAAAGTGTTTAATTCTTCAATTCCGATATTAAAATTCATAGAAACGCTCTTAATTTTTTATTATACCGCTTTTTTAAAAAATAAAAACCCCGTTAAAAAAATAACAGGGTTTTTATTTTTTATTCCAGGTTTATGGCGTTGGCACCGGTATTATCGGCTCTTCTATTATCGGCACTTCTATTATCGGCTCTTCTATTATCGGCTCTTCTATTATCGGCGCTTCTATCTCTCTTCTTCCCATTAAAACAAATATTAGAACAATAACAAGCAAGACAATTAGTCCAATTATGATTTTTTTATTCATAAATTTTTAATGTTTTTAATCCAATCGTATTTCGACCTTTAATTTTAACTTAATGGGGTCAAACCCTCATCTTCATTTTTGCTTTTACTTCGCTTCGCAAAAGCTCGGAGATATATGATTATTTGTAAGAAACCGGCGTGTTATTTACATTGAGCTTCAATTAAGAAGCGAGGCGGAATTGTTGAGGTTGACACTTCGCAGCCAAGCCCGAGATTTGTTTTGCGTTCAATTTGATATTCGGCGGCTTGGCGAGAAATAGCAGCGGCGGAGACAAACCTTTCTTTAACCTTTAGCCGACTGCGTGTCAACCGAAACATTTCTGCCGAGCGAAAGTGTAAACAACGCTGGCAATTCTTACAGATTATTTTATCATATATTTACCACCATTGTAAAGATAATTATCCACAACTAATTTTAAAATGTTGGCAACAGGGAATAATTTCTTGAATTTAGCCCTATCCTTTTGTGCCGCCTGCGGGATTCGAACCCGCGAATCTTCTGCCTGAGAAGCAGATGTCCTAAGCCCCTAGACGAAGGCGGCATGCCAAAAAACTATTTTTCAATAAAATTTTTAAATGTTGCCGAGTTTTGACCTCTCTATAATTTCCAACTCAACTATTTCTCTTGCCCTGCCGTATTTTAACTTTGTTATTTCTTTAATAAGGTCAACGATTTCCGGTTTTCCTTTTTGCGGATAAACGGTTTGAAAACGAAAAGGAGAACAAACTTTATTATTGATTAACATCTTGATTATCAAATTAAAGTTGTCTAAATTAACCAAATCAAAACGGGAAAATTCTGGTTCAAATTGTTTTTCTAAAAATTCAGCGTCATCGGCCCCGATTCTGAAAGCGGCAATCGTTCCAACATTGCCCAAAACCGCATTTCTAATCTCTTCTTTTAATTGGGGAATGTATTGATGGGCTAAAATCAAATTGAGCCGGTATTTTCTGGCTTCCGATAAAATGGTGACAACGGAATCGGTGGTAAAGTTTTGAAATTCATCAACGTAAAGATAAAAGTCCTTTCTTTGGTCTTCCGGCATTTTGGCTCTTTTCATTGCCGCCATTTGCATTTTGGAAACCAAAATCAAACCCAATAAAGAACTGTTTACTTCGCCGGTTAAGCCCTTGGAAAGATTAGCCAGAAAAATTTTACCTTCATTCATAATTTGTTCTAAATTGAAACCGGAAGCCGATTGACCGATAATATTCCTCATCATTTCATTATAAACAAAACGGCCGATTTTTGAGATGACGTAAGTCAGCATGTCTGATTTGGTTTGACCGGTCGTTTGCTGCCATTTTCACATGGCATTTCTCATATAGTGTTCAAACATCGGACCCATAAATTCCGGCGGAAAAAGTTTATAGAAAATGGCAATCATTTCTTGAACGGCAAAGTCCTTTTGCTCCGGGCTGTCGTATTCAAGCATATTCAATCCCATCGGTCTTTGAAAATCAAAGGGCTCAAATAAAATGACATCTTCTATTCTTTCTTCTGGAATATTGGCTAAAGTCGCTTCAATTAACTCGCCGTGAGGGTCAATTACCCCTACCCCCTGACCGGATTCAATGTCTTGGCGAATCATCTCTCTTAATAAAGTTGATTTACCGGTACCGGTTTGACCGATAATATAAGAATGCCTTCTTCTGTCATCTCGGGAAGCAAAATAAACTTTTTTTTCTTCTCCCCGAAAGGTAATTTTGCCGATTAAATTTACTCCCTTTTCCGGCAGTTCAACCGGAGGAGGAGCAAAACCGCTTTTTGCCATTTTAAGATGCGGGGTCTCGGTCTGGGAACTTGGAAAATGATAAATACTGGCCAATTCTTCAATATTTAAGATATTTTTTTGAGCGGGATTAAAATTGCGGAAACTGAAATCAAAAACGAATTTTTTTAAATTTTTGGTCTTAATTCTTTTCGGTTCAAAGCTATTCATTCCAAAAAGAGAAAACTGATTAAAAGCGCCTTGTAAATGTTCTAAAATTTCTTCAGCCCTCTCTTTGGTTTGAGCTGAAGTTACCAGCCGGATATTGGCTTCAAAAACAGGTTTTTGAATTTTTTGTTGGATTGCCTGAATAACTTTTTCATCAACTTTTTTGTCTTCCATTATTCCTTCTTTTTTTTCTTTTGGCTTTGAAATAAAAACATTAATTAAATCCAAAAAAAATTCAAAAATCGGCAAACGGGAGGCCTCTAAAAGAGCGGTCTCAATTGACTTGCCCTCTTTGATTTTATTTAAAATTTTATTGCCGGTTTTTTTTAAAGTTTTCGTCGGTTTGATAATTATTTGAATGGCTGCTCCCTCATCCGCTTCAATTTTAGTTAAAGCATTGGTAATGGTTGATAAAGGGTCTTTCTCTAAGTTTTGATAAGTACTAATCGGAAAAATAGCCGGCTCTTTTAATTTTAAATAAGAGCCATTGGTCACTCCGCCCGGTTCAAAAATAGTATAATCTCCGGGAATTTTTTCAACCAAAGCCCGGGGATAAACGCCATTAATATATTTTTCAAAAGCGTTTTCCAAATAGCGGGGTACGGCAACATAAAAAGAAATATCTTTTTCGCCCAATTGAGAGGCGATTTCCAGGGCAATTTTAGGAGAACTCCTAAAAATTCTTTCAAAAAAACCGAGTTTTCTCAAATAAAGAAAATTGACGTAAATCTGTTCCATTTGGCTGATGACTGCTTTTTCTTCCCTCGGCCTTTGTTCTTCTTTTTTTAACTCATATCTTGGCATTATTATTGAAAAAAGAACCATTTCCAAACTGCTCAAAATTTGACCCTTTTTTATTTTTTTAAATAAGAAAAAAAACAAAAATCCCAGGATAATTAAAATCAGGATGGTAATCAATGGATAAAAAATTACCATAATTTTATGTTTTTACTTTAAATTTGATTAAATCTTAAATTGTTTATAT
>JAHXGN010000012.1:0-6230 GCA_019923625.1 Candidatus Nealsonbacteria bacterium | reverse complement strand
TCTTTCAATTGAGGGGCTAATTTTCTTTTGCTCGTTTGTTCCAACAATTCATTCCGTATAATTTTTTCTTTCTCGGTCAAAATTTCTTTTTTTTCTAATTTTTTTTCCAACACTTCTTTAATCATTCCTTTGTTTATATCTATTCCTTTATCTATATCTATTTCTGTCTTTTTTTCTTGAACTATTTTATCTTCTTTTTCTTGACTGATTTGATTGTAGGGTTCTTGCATAATTATGTAAGATTGTAGATGGTAAGATTGTAGATGTCGGACACCTACAATCTATAATATTATTTCATTATATCAAATACCCGAGCAATAGCGAAGGGTGAAGATGAACGAAGTTCATCGACTTACTTAAAATACTTCAACTTCCCGAGCCGCAGCGAATAAATGTCTATTATGTAGATGTCGGACATCTACACATCTACTGTAGATGTCGGACATCTACAATATGTTTAATCTTTCTTCGCCTAGTAATCTGGGGGAATTTGATAATATCCAATAATATGACTGGCTAATTCCCTAAAAAGAGGAACGGCCGAATACTCGGCTGTTCTTGTTTTCGGATTATCAAGAGTAATTAAAATCAAAAATTGGGGATTAAAAGCCGGACCAAAGCCAACAAAGGACTGAACGGTTTTATCGGAATAACCTCTTTTTTCTACTCCCAGGGCTGCCCAGGGAACTTGAGCGGTTCCTGTTTTACCGGCCAGATAATAGCCAGGAATTTTTGCTCTTCTAGCCCAACCTTTCTCTACTGAACTAACCATCATTGTTGTTAGTTGAGAGGCGGTTTTTGCGGAAATTACTCTATTTTCATCTACTGGCTGCGGCTCATGGGGTGAGGTCTTAATTATTTCGCCGTCGGCATTCTTAATTTTTTCAACCAAATATGGTCTAACCAATCTTCCATTGTTGGCAATAACTAAAAATGCCCTGGCTAATTGAATTGGTGTCATTTCAATTCCCTGGCCGAAACTGGCTGTGGCAAAATTTATTTCATAGCCCCTTTTAAATTCTCTATTTTTGGAAAAAACCTCGCCTTGTAAATCAATTTCGGTTTTCTTAAAAAATCCGAATTTTTCCAAATATTCCAAGAATTTTTGATTACCCAATTCTTTTTGGACAAATACTGCTCCGGTATTTATTGATCTGTCCAAAACCTCTGTCATTGTTCTTTCTCCCCAAACCCTTCTACCATAATTTCGAATGATATGGCCGCCAATTCTTACTTTTCCTTCATCAATATAAGTTGTTTGAGGAGTGATTTTTTGTTCTTCCAAAGCAGCGGCCATGGTAATTGGTTTTAAGACCGAACCGGGTTCAAAAATCCTTTGAACTGCTGAATTTTTAAAAATTTTAAAATCGTTTTCTTGTTCATATTGATTCGGGTTAAAATTGGGAAAATTGGCAAGGGCAATTATTTTGCCGCTCCGAGGACAAATAACTAAAATTGTTCCTCTTTCAAAATCAAGAGAGTTATTGGCTTGGACTAATAATCTTTCAGCTTTAAATTGAATATTATAATCAAGGGTTAAAAATAAATCAGACCCTCTTTTACCAGGATTGATAAAAGGAGATTCCCGGAAAACCCGTGTTTTTTTTCTGAACCCCTTTTCTCCTTCTAAAATTTGATTATAAAAACCCTCTAATCCATATTGACCAATCCCATCTCCTCCGACAAACCCTACTACCTGGGAAGCCAAAGAATTGTGGGGATAAATCCTCTTGACTTCCCTGCCCAAATAAACTCCTTTTATTTTTTTTTCTTTCAAGTCCCGGATTTCTTTTTCGGTTAAATTATTTTTTATTCTTACAAATGAACTATCTCGCCTTATTCTTTCTAAAAGCCAATTCGGACAAAATAAGGGCGGTTTCCTCTTTTTTTTCAATTTCTCTCGGGTTGATATGTAAAAAAATTTCTTTTTTATTGGTGGCTAAAATTTGTCCTTGACTAAAAAAAATTCTGCCCCTTTCTCCCTTTTCGGGAATAATCAACTTTTGTTGACCAAAAGCTTGAGCCCGATAATAATCGTGCCTTATAATTTGAATATAAATTAAGCGACCTATAACAGTCGCTCCAAAAAGAAAAATAAAAATTAAAACTAAATTTATTCGCCATTTAGCCATATAACCGCTCATTATTTTTATCTGATTCTAATTATTTCTTTAACCAATCCTCCTTCTAAGACCTGAAAATAATGAATTTTATTTGTTTTTTCAAAATTGAGACCGGAAACCAAATTCTCAATTTTTTCCATAGAATTTCTTTTTTCAAACTCTATTTTCAATTCGTTGTTTTCTTCGGATAAAGAATTTAATTTCCTTTTGTAATTTTGGTAAAGATAATTTTGGGCTATAAAATCATTAATTTGAAAAATATAAAAAAGAGGTAAAAAAAACAATAAAATTAAAAAAATATTCAAAAATAATTTTAAATTTAAAATTAAGGACTTTCTCATAATTTTATTTAAATGCCCAATTCTTTTAATCTTTCAGCTATATTGCCCACCTCCTTTTCATTTTTTTCTTTGTATTTTTGCCAATTTTGTTCATCCCAAATTTCTATTCTATTGGAAAGACCCAAAACAGCCACATTCTTTTTTAAAAAAGCATAGTCCTTTAAATAATCGGGAATTAAAACCCTGCCCAACTTATCAAATCCAACATCAACTGCTCCTGATAGCATAATTCTGGCAAAAGCCCGAGCCTCAACTTGACTGGTTGGCAAGTTTTCTAATTTTTGGGCTAATTTTTGCCACTCAATTAAAGGATAAATTACTAAACAGTTATCAATTCCTCGGGTAATAACAGCTTTTTTCCCAAGTAGTTTTCGAAATTTAACTGGAACAGCCAATCTCTTTTTTTCATCTATTAAATATAAATATTCGCCAATAAACATAGATTATTCACAATTTTTGCCACTTATTAACATAATTATCCACAACCCCCCACCTGTATTCACTTTATCTTTTTTAATGCTCTTGGGTCAATATAAAAAAATTTTAATAAAATCCCGATAAAAATTGATGTTTTTCCACAGAAAATTAACAGGGTAGTAAAACCTATGTTCTTTACCCTACTTCGCAAAGGTAGTAGAACCTACGGTTCTTTACCTGCTTCACACCCGCTTAAACCAAAAAAGTAAGGTTAAAACCTTACTTTTGTTTATTAATAAATCGCTTGGTTAATTAAGAGTTAATTTTTAATTTAAAATTTTGGGGATCAATTTCTGCCCTGTTTCCTCTTTTTAATTGATGAGATAAAATAGCTAAAGCCAAAACATTTTCTATTTTATCTTGAATAACTCTTTTCATTTCTCTGGCGCCAAAAATCGGATTATAACCCAGTTCAATAATTTTTTCTTTAAGGCCGGGGGTAATTATAAAATCAATATTCTTTTCTTTAAGATTTTTCTTTAATTCGCCAAGCAATAGTTCGGCAATAATTAAAAGATTTTCTTTGGTTAATGGTTGAAAAAGAATTACTCCATCAAAGCGATTAAGAAATTCCGGCCTAAAAATTCCTTCTTTAAAAAGATAATCTATCAATTTTGCTTTACATTCCGACCAGTTAATTTTTTCTTTGAAACTTTCTAAAATTATTTGATAGCCGGCGTTAGAGGTGGCGATAATAATTGAATTTTTAAAATTAACTTTCCGGCCCAAGTTATCGGTTAAATGACCCTCGTCTAAAACCTGCAAAAATAAATTTAAGATGTTGGGATGGGCTTTCTCAATCTCATCTAACAAAATCAAAGAAAAAGGACTATCTTTTATTTTGGTAGTTAACAATCCTTCCTGGGTCTCGGAACCAATTAAGCGAGAAATATCAGCAAGTAGCTGAAATTCTGACATATCAAACCGAATCATCTTTTCTTTTGAACCAAAATAAATTTCAGCCAATGCCTTGGCTGTCTCGGTTTTACCCACCCCGGTTGGTCCTAAAAATAAAAAACAGCCCATTGGTCCTTTTTTTATTGTCACTTGAGCCCGAGCCCTTCTTAGAGCGGAAGAAACTTCTTTTACGGCCTCTTCTTGATTAATTATTTTTTGATGAATTAATTCTTCCAAATTTAATAAAATTTCTCTTTCTTTTATTTCCACTTCACCTACTGGAATCTGAGTTTTTTCGGTAATAATTTCAGCGATATCTTTCGGCAAAAGTATTTTCTTTTTTTTCCTAGCTAGATAAACAACAGCTTCGTCTAATAAATTTATGGCTTTTTCTGGAAAAGGAAAAGCTGGTAAATATTTTGAAGAAAGAAAAATAATATCTCTTAAGGCGAGATAAGAAATCAAAACCCTATATTTCATTTCTAACTTCAGGGCCCTCTCTTCCAAAATTAAAAGGGTTTCTTTTTCTGAAATTTCCGAGACCTCTATTTTTTCAAAAAGAGCCAAGAAAGAAGAATTTTTTTCAATGTTTTTGTGAAAACCCTCTAAGGCAGTAATACCAACAAACCGAAAAAATGGTGAGGCCAAATAAGGAGAAAGGATTCCGCTAATATCCATTATTCCTAATTTTCTTTCAGTTAATACCCCAATATAATTGTCTAAATTATCAATAACTAAAATGATGTTGCCGGCATAAACAACTTCACTTAAAATTTTATCTAAAATTCTTTCTGTTTCTTTAATATCTTGACTAACGTTTAAAATTTTTGCTAAGTCCAAAATTACCACCCGGTTATAGTTTAATTCTGGTAAAGAATTTCCCAAAGCGCATTTATTGGCCAAGGACTCAATCATACTTCTTCGGCCGCTGCCCGGTTCACCAATTATCAAAACATTGTTTTTTTCTATTTTACTCAAAATTGTTTCCATTTCCTCTACTTTTGCTTGATGGGCAAAAATTGCCCGGAATTTTTGTTTTCTCATCAATTTTGTCATATCAATTGAAAACTGGTCCAATAAAACCGTATAACCGGCTGCCCAATCTTTGGCTAAAGAACCTTTTTTTCTTAAATTTTGCCACTCCCACCACTTTTTTTCTTCCTCAATTTTATTTTCTAAAAATTCCAGCCACCAAACCGAATTTTCAATATCTGGGACTTTTAAATCGGCATCAATTAAAATTTTTTGAAAAATTAAATCTTTTTTTGCCAGAGCTGTCAAAATATCGCCTATTTCAATTCTTTGATGATTTTTTATATTGGCGATTTTCAATGATTCCAAAAGTATTTCTTGAAAATCTAAACTAAGAATTGGTTTCAGGTTTTTGGTCCCGGTCAAATTTTTCAAGCTTTTAAGATAAACAAAAAGTGTTTCCTTAATCATTTTTAAATCCAGAAGGAGGCGATAAAATATAAAATTCAATTTGGGATTATCAACCAAAAGAAAATAAAAGAAAAGGGAAGAATTGATTTCCTTTATTTTTTCTTTTTCAGTCGCTTTAATCGCTCTATCAATCGCTTTGGCTACCTCAAAACTCAAAAATTCGGCTAAGTTATATTCTTGGGGTTTTAGAATTAATTTATCAAGGGAGATGCCTGTTTTTGGGTTTTTTAATTTTGATTCAAAAAAGTTTAATTTTAAAGTAAAAGAAATTGCCAGGGTAAAGAAAATCAAAGAAAAGCCCAAAAAATTTATAGGAGCAAACCCTAAAAATAAAGGGGCGAAAAGTCTGTAAAAAAACAAAAAAATGGCAATGAAAAACAAAAACCAGAATATTTTTTTAAGAATTGAAACCAGTTTGAAAAATTTCTCAAATTCAACCGCCTGATAGATTTTAGCTTCTTTTAAATTAAACATTGTTAAACTTTTAAGAAAGAGTAAGTAGAATCCCGAAAATAAAATTGGTAAAATCAACCAACCCGTTAAAATAATTACTCCGGCCGCAATTATTAAAATCTCACTAATGATGCCGATTAAAATTAAAAAAGTCCTCATTATTGCTCCCATAATCCGCGAAATGAGGTTGGAAATGAAGGCCTCTAAATACTTTTTAAAATCAAAGCCCCGACCATGAAACCACTGATATCTCCGCCAAGGAGAAAAAAGGGTCTTCAATAAAAGAAGAACTGAAAAATACTCCAAATTAAACAAAAGAAGGTTTTTATAGGCCTGAAAAATATTTTTGAATACATCAAAAAAATACCAGGAAAACCCAGGAATAACTATGTTTTTCATTTGAAAAACCGAAAGCATAAATTTTAATTTAGTGTTCAAATGTATTTTACCATTAATCAATAAATTTTTCTAATTCTTCAAAAACATCGTCCGGAAT
>JAHXGN010000011.1 GCA_019923625.1 Candidatus Nealsonbacteria bacterium | reverse complement strand
GACAGTGCAAAAGAAAAAGGGACGGGTACATTTTTTATGGATCATTTCCAGAAAAAGGAGCTAAGCTCCTTTAAGGCTTTATAGTTAGGGTGTTAGACACCGAGTGTCTAACATGACATTTCCAGAAAAAGGAGCTAAGCTCCTTTAAGGCTTTATAGGGAAAGGGTGTTAGACACCGAGTGTCTAACATGACATTCGTAAATTGAAAATTAGTTCAGCCCATTTAAGGCGGGTTTTTTATTTTGACTGGATTTGGAGAATAGAGTAAAATTAAAGTATGCGAAAAGGCAGATGCGAATTATGGCTATTATAAATGAATTAAGGAAAATTCGGCTGAAAAAGCTGGAGGCGATTAAAAAAGCCGGATTTTCGGCTTATCCGGAAAAGACAAAAAGAACGTATAAGGTTGCAGAAGCGCTGAAAGATTTCAACAGACTATCTCGTTTGAAAAAAGAAATAATTTTGGCAGGCAGAATTAAATCCTTGAGGGGGCACGGCGGCTCAACTTTTTTGCACATTGAAGATGGTTCCGATAAAATCCAAGCCTATTTTAGAAAAGACAGAATAGGGGAGCGAGCATACCAATTTTTCTTAGATAATTTTGACATCGGCGATTTTATGGAGTTGAGAGGAATTTTATTTAAGACAAAAAAAGGAGAAAAAACAATAGAGGTCAATGATTTTAAGATGCTGGCAAAAAGTTTGTTGCCTCTGCCCGAAAAATGGCACGGATTAAAAGACATTGAGGAACGTTTTAGAAAAAGATATTTGGATTTGATTTTTAATCCAGAAGTCAAAAAGAAGTTTGAAGCTCGCTCAAAAATTATTAAAGAAATCAGAGAATTTCTGGGAAAAGAAGGTTTTTTGGAAGTGGAAACGCCAATTTTACAGCCAATTTACGGCGGAGCTACTGCCAAACCATTTAAAACTCATTTGAATGCTTTAGACCTACCTTTATTTTTAAGAATTGCGCCGGAACTTTATTTAAAACGGCTTTTGGTTGGCGGTTTTGAAAAGGTGTATGAAATAGGCAGAGTTTTTCGTAATGAAGGGGTGGATAGGGCTCATAATCCGGATTTTACTATGTTGGAATTTTATTGGGCTTATGCCGACTATAAGGACTTAATGAAACTGACCGAAAGAATGTTTGAAAGTTTCTTGAAAAAGATTTTTAATAAATTAGAAATTGAATATCAAGGGAAAAAAATTAATTTTAAGACCCCCTGGCCAAGAATAGAATTTTACAATTTGTTTAGAAAATACACCAAAATCAATTTAGAGGAAATAAACGAAAGAGCCCTAAAAAAAGAGGCAAGAAAATTAGGCATCAAAATTGAGAAGGGTGAAGGAAAACCGGAATTGGCGGATAAAATTTTTAAAAAATACTGCCAGCCGAAAATTTGGAACCCGGCTTTTATTATTCATTGTCCGGCAGCCCTAAAACCCTTAGCCAAGACCCTGGAAAACAATCCTAAAAAATCTGCCAATTTTCAGTTAATTGTTGCCGGTTGGGAAATAATTAACGCTTTTTCTGAACTGAATGACCCGATAGAACAAAAGGAAAGATTTGAAGAGCAAGAGAAATTTTTTAAAGAAGGATTGGAGGAAGCCCAGAGGATGGATACTGATTTTCTTGAGGCATTGGAGTACGGCATGCCGCCGGCCGCCGGCTTTGGCATGGGGATTGATAGATTAGTGGCGCTACTTACCGATTCGCACTCTTTGCGGGAAATTATACTTTTCCCAACAATGAAACCAAAAGAAAAATAATAAAATTTCTAAATTAGATTATGGAGATAAAAATAGTTAAAAATCAAATTAAAAGAGAAGAACTCCAAAAGCTCGCTCAAGAGCAGTTTGGTGATTTAATAAAAATAGTAGTGGATATAGAAAAAGAAATTATGGCAGTCGGAGGAGAACTGCATGCTGACGAAGAAGTAGCTTTAATGGAAGAAGACTCAAAAAGAGAAAATACTTGGGGGATTAACTTTTATCCTGGGAAATCAAAAGAAGAATGGATTGAATTTGATTCAATAATCAACATTAAGCCATCTTATGGAAATCGTTCTCGGGGGGTGGATAATCCAGAAATTAGAAAGAAAATTGGGGAAATCGTTGAAAAATTAGTAGTTAATTAATATATGGCTTTTCAACATAAAAATTTGGCAGCTGGTAGATGGCAAAAACTTTCTTTAGCTGAACAATTGGCAAACGTTGGAAGCGAGGTAAGCCGAGTCCTCCTTTGGCGAGGGAAAGATGAAAAAATCTTTGAAAATGCTATTTTACGAGCTTTGGAACTTTTTGATTTAACATTAGAAGATGTTCGTTGGCAAAAACGTTTAAGAGAAATCGCCAGGCTAAGAGAAGTGTTTTGCGATGCTGTGTCCGGGGGCAAAGAATATAAAACCACCCTTAAAGACCTTGAGCATTATTTTTTTTATTTTGCTCTTTTAGCAAGAAAAAAATATCCAAATAACAAATAACAATGTTAGACATTAAATTTATTAGAGAAAATCCAAAAAAAGTTAAAGAAGGATGTCTTAAAAAGGGAGTCAAAGTTGATATTGACCTGCTTTTGGAAGTGGATAAAAAGCGCCGAGAAACCTTACAGGACTTGGAAGACATAAGGGCCCAGAAAAATAAAGCAAACAAAGAAATCCAACAAGCCAAGGGTCAGGGGGAAAAAAGCAGGGTTATTTTAAAAATGCGAGAATTGGACAAAAACAGCGACAGATTAACCAAAACTCTAAAAACTCTGAATGAAGAATTTAATGATTTGATGCGCCGGATTCCCAATCTGCCCCAGGATGATGTTCCAACGGGAAAAGACGAGAAAGAAAATGTGGTTTTGAAGGAAGTAGGGGAAAAACCAAAGTTCGCTGAGCATCCGCTCATCTCTCGCCCTCGCTCTACTCGGGCATTTGATTTCAAGCCAAAAGATTATATGGAAATTGCCGAGAAATTGGATTTGATTGATGTTAAAAGGGCTGGAAAAGTTGCTGGCGCCAGATTTGGCTACATAAAAAGAGAAGCCGCTTTAATTGAATTCGCCTTGGTTAATTTAGCGTTTGAAGTTTTAGTAAAAGAGGGGTTTATTCCGATAATTCCACCGGTAATGTTAAAGTCAGAGATGGCTCAGGGTATGGGTTATCTGGAACAAGCAGACAAAGAAGAGGCCTATTATCTTCCCAAAGATGATTTATATTTAGTCGGAACATCAGAGCAATCAGTTGGAGTTATGTATGCCAATGAAGTTCTTGAAGAAAAAGAACTGCCGAAAAGATACGTTGGTTTTTCTACTTGCTTCCGCCGGGAAGCCGGCGCCTATGGTAAAGATACTAAAGGAATTTTGCGCGTTCATCAGTTTGATAAAATTGAAATGTTCAGTTTTACCAAACCAGAAGAGTCCAGAAAAGAGCATAAATTTTTTCTGGAAATGGAAGAGGGACTAATGCAGACGCTGAAGATTCCTTATAGGGTTTTAAATATTTGTAGCGGTGATTTGGGCCGGCCGGCTAGCGCAAAATATGACATTGAATCATGGATGCCCGGCCAAAATCAATATCGCGAAACCCATTCTACTTCTAATTGTACCGATTTTCAGGCAAGGCGGCTCAATATCCGCTACAAAGATAAAAACAATAAATTAAATTTCGTTCATACCGTAAACGGCACGGCTTTTGCTATTGGCAGAATTTTGATAGCCATTATTGAAAACTATCAGCAAAAAGACGGAAGTATTTTAGTTCCCGAAGTTTTACAAAAATACACCGGGTTCAAAAAGATTAGTCGATGAAGTTTGCCCCTTCGGGTTTGCCTTCATCTCCACCCTTCGCTACGCTCGGGTAGTCGCTGAGGGCTTCGCCCTCATCTCCGCCCCTTCGCTCCGCTCGGGTAGGCGAAGCGGAAGAGATTAATCTCTTTTCAATCTTCATCCCGCGTTGCGGGACTAGATATTTAAAAAGATTGGCTAAAGATGAATACTATTCTTATACTTCATGGTTGGGGTTGGCCAGTTTCTTCTCAACAATGGGATCGGGTTAAGGAACTTTTGGAAAGTAGGGGATACGTAGTTTTTGTGCCCGACCTTCCTGGCTTTGGTCAAACCCCGCCACCAATAAAACCCTGGGCCATAAATGATTATGTAGAATGGGTTAAAGATTTTTGCGAGAAGCATAATTTTTCGCAAATTTTTTTATTGGGACATTCCTTCGGAGGGTCAGTGGCAGCTAAGTTTTCTGTAAAATATCCTCAACTGGTTAGGAAATTAATTTTAATAGGCAGCGCTGGCATCAGAAGAAAGAGGCTTAAAAAAGAAATACAAAAAAAGGCAGCTCATTTTTTGAATAAATTTTCTTTTTTGCCTTTCTATGGATTTGTCAGGAAAATTGCCTATAAAACACTATTTCGTCACAGTGATTATTTATTGACGGAAGGAGTAATGAAAGAAACTTATCTTAACATAATAAAGGAAGATATTTCCGAAATTTTTCCAAATATCTCAGTTCCCACCTTACTTATCTGGGGCAAGAAAGACAACATAATTCCGCTTGAGCATGCTTATTTTATGAAAGAAAAAATCCCTGGAGTAAAATTAGAGATTGTTCCCAACGTTAAGCATAATCCTCATCGCGAAGCCCCAGAAATTTTAGTTGAAAAAATTTTACAATTTTTGCCATAATAGTTTATATGAAATTCATTTTTGCCATTATTTGGTTTTTAATTTTTATCAAATTATTTCTTTTTTGGCTTTGGTTATGGCAGTTAAAAGAATATCATATTGGCAGATTTTTAGCCCATTTTGAAACCCAAGCAATAAGGAAAATTCTTTCTTCTTTCTGGCGGTTAAAATTCCCAAAATTTACCCAAAAAATTATTGTTATTTCATTTAGCGGTGTTCTTTTGGCAGTTTTAATAACTTATTTCATTTTTTCTTTGCCAGATAAAGATTTTTATTTAGCTCTTTTAGCTTTTATTTTTTTTGCTCCTTTAATTTCCTCTCTTGTTGTCTTGTTTTTTCAGATACCAACCGTAATTTTGCGCCATAGAATTTTACAAAAAGCAAAAAGAAAAAGGGAGCAATTTAAAGATTTGTTGGTGGTTGGCATTACCGGCAGTTATGGAAAAACCTCTACTAAGGAATTTTTAGCCACCATTTTATCTGAAAAATTTAATGTTTTAAAGACCAAAGAGCATCAAAATTCAGAAATGGGAATTTCCCAATGTATTTTAAAGGAGTTAAAAAAAGAGCATGAGATTTTTGTTTGCGAGATGGGGGCTTATAATAAAGGGGGAATAAAATTACTTTGTCATATCATCAAGCCAAAAATTGGAATTATTACCGGAATTAATGAACAGCATTTAGCTACTTTTGGCTCAATGGAAAATTTGATTTCGGCTGAGGGCGGTTTAGAGTTAATTGAAAACTTGCCGGAAAGCGGAATAGTTTTTTTGAATGGAAAGAATGAGCTCTGTCAAAAAATTTATCAAGGAATCAAAATAAAAAAATATTTGTATGGCCAAAAGGCAGGGCTTCTTTTAGAAAATATTGAAGGGGCGAAAGTAGTGGCTAAAGAATTGGGAATGACTGATGAAGAAATTGAAAGAGCTTGTCAAAAAATAGAAAATAAGCTTCCCGGAATTCAATTTAAAAAAGCCCGCTCGCCAATAGGCAGGGGAATTAATGGCTTAAACATTATTGATGCCACTTATTCAGCTAATCCTGATGGGGTGATTTCTCATTTAGAATACTTAAAAACTTTCGCAGGCAAAAAAATTATTGTAATGCCTTGCTTGATTGAATTAGGCAAGGCATCAAAAGAAGTTCATCAAAGAATCGGCAAGAAAATCGCTGAAATTTGCGACCTGGCGATTGTCACTACCAAAGACAGATTTAAAGAAATAAAAGATGGTTCGGCAAGCTCTTCACAAAGAGGCACGGAGGTTCTATTTATGGAAAACCCCAAAGAAATTTTTAAAAAAATAAAAGAATTTTCTAAAGAAGGAGATGTGGTGCTTTTAGAAAGCAGAGTGCCAACTGAATTAATTAAACGATTAACAATTCCCTAAGTACTAAATACTTACTTAATTAACAATACCATGGCATTTTTAATTAAGCAGAATAAAATAAATACCGGTATATGAATCCCTTTAGACCAATTTCTATATCTTTATCACCGAATACTGAAAAAGATGACATTGCTTTAGCTTTAAAATTGCTTTTCCAGCCCAGGAAATGGAAAGTGTTGAAAAAATCCACAGGTGTCGAAAAATTCAACAATCAAAACCAACTGGAAGGGGAATTTAAAAAATATTTGGGGGTGAAATATGCGGTTTCTTTTAATAGTGGAAGGTCGGCCTTGATGGCGATTTTGAATTCGCTTGGTTTAAATAAAGACGATGAAGTTTTGCTTCAGGCATTTACCTGCAATGCGGTCGTCAACCCAATTTTATGGACAGGATTAAAGCCAGTTTACGTTGATTGTGACGAAAAAACTTTTAATATTGATATTGAAGACCTTAAAAGGAAAATTACGTCGCGGAGCCGGGTGGTAATGGTTCAACATACCTTTGGTTTGCCAGCAGATATAGATGAAATTTTAGAAATTTGTCAAAAAAACAATTTAATTTTAATTGAGGACTGCGCCCATTCTTTGGGGGCTGAATATGGTTCTCGAGCGAAGCGAGAGAACCGGTCCTCCACTTTTCAGCCTCGCTACGTTTCGGGAAAAGTTGGGACTTTTGGCAGGGCAGCTTTTTTTAGTTTTTCCAGAGACAAAGTAATTTCTTCGGTCTACGGCGGAATGGCTGTAACCAACGATGATGAATTAGCAAAAAAACTCAAAGAGTTTCAGGAGAAAATTGGTTATCCTTCTTGTCGCTGGATTTTTCAGCAGTTGTTGCATCCAATTTTGATGAATTATTTGATTTTGCCCACCTATTCAATTTCTTGCCCCGTAGGAAACCGAAGGTTTTCCTTCGGGGTTGGGAAATATCTTTTAGTTTTACTTCAATGGCTTCAGATTTTATCAAAAGCCGTTCACTGGAAAGAAAAAAGAGGCAGGAAGCCCGGCTATTTTCCGAAACGACTTCCAAATGCTTTGGCAGTTTTAGCCCTAAATCAATTTAAAAAATTAGAAAAACTTAATCAAAACCGTAAGGAGCTAAGCTCCTTTTATTATAATGAGATAAAGGAGCTAAGCTCCTTTGGGCTTCCGCCAAGTCCCGATGACAGAAAGCAAGTTTTTTTAAGATTTACTATAAAACACAAAAAAGCCCACGAAATTATTGAAAAAGCCTGGCAGAAAAATCTTTTAATAGGGGATTGGTATGATAAAGTTATTGCTCCCCATGATACCAGATTAGAAAAAATGCAATATATTGCGGGCAGTTGCCCAAAAGCCGAAAAATTAGTTAAAGAAACCCTAAATTTACCAACTCACATCAATATTTCTACAAGGGAAGCTAAAAAAATTGTAGATTTTCTTAAACTATTCTCTGATTAATTTATACCACAAATTATACGATCGTAGAAATTATGGTATATTATATATAGTGTTTTGGTTTATTTTCAACTTATTATTTATAGATATTATTTAGGACTATAATGATTGACAATCCTTTAAGGGAAAGATACACGGGTTTCACCCGTGTATCTGTAGAATTAACAAATTCCAAAATCCAAAATAGATTATTAAATAAAAATGGAAATTAGGGAAATCAAAGACAAAAATATTTGGGAGAATTTTCTTTTAAAATGTATTGATAAGACGTTTTTGCAGTCCTGGAATTGGGGAGAATTTAATCAAAAAATGGGTAATAAAATTTGGAGATTGGCAATATATAATGACAGAGAACTGTTCTCTGTTGTTTTGGTGTCAAAGATTTCCGCTAAAAGGGGAACCTTTCTTTTAATTCAGCATGGACCCGGTGCGAAAATCCAAAATCCAAAATCCAAAACCCAAATATTAGAAATTCTATTAGAAGAGTTAAAAAGAATTGGCCGGAAAGAGAAAGTGGATTTTGTAAGAATGGCGCCGCTTTGGGAAAGAAATAAAGAAAATCAGGAAATTTTCAAAAAATTAGGTTTTAGAGAAGCGCCAATACATGCCAATGCTTATGAAGCCACCTGGAAATTAGATATTACTTTGTCAGAAGAAGAACTTTTGAAGAATATGCGGAAGACGACCCGTTATTTAATCCGCCAGGCGCAAAAAAATAACGATATTGAAATTTTTCAAGCCTGGGAAGCGAACAATGTTGAGACCTTTAATAAAATTCATCAAGAGGTTGTTAAGGTTCAAAAATTTATTCCTTTTTCCCTGGAACATTTTAAAAATGAACTTTTGGCTTTTCAAAAAGACAATCAAGTAAGGTTATTTTTCGGAAAATATAAAGGGGAAACCGTTGCCTCGGCTTTTGTCCTTTTTTGGTCAAATATCGGCTTTTATCACCACGCCGCTTTACTGCCGCAATATCACAAAACCCCGGTTTCTTATTTACTTTTATGGGAAGCAATAAAAGAGGCAAAAAAAAGAGGCTGTTTTTTGTTTGATTTTTGGGGATTTGTTGACCCGAAAAAACAAACGAATCATCCCTGGACAGGCCCCACCCTGTTTAAGATGGGTTTTGGCGGCAGGTCTTATGAATATGTTAAGACCCAGGATTTTCCTTTGTCCAAAAAATATTGGCTTACTTGTTTTTTTGAAAAAATAAGAAAAATCAAACGTGGCCTATAAGATGGTGAAACAATACAGAAAACCCCTTCGGTTTAAAAAAAGAAAACTGATTTATGGCCAGCGATTTTTTTGGCCAACCCTTTTGGTTTTAATAATCAGCGGAGGTTTTTTTTATCTTCTTTTTTCTTCTCCCATTTTCCAAATTAAAAAAATAGAAATTACAGGCAATCAAAAAATTTCAACCGGAGAAATCCAAAATTTAATTCAAACTCAAATTAAAAAAAGAATGTTGTTTTTTGACACAAAAAGTATTTTTTTGGCAAGGTTGAACAAAATAGATGAGGTGATTTTAAAAGAATTCCCCCAAATTGCTGAAACGAATTCCAAGAGAAGATTTCCCGATACCTTAAAAATAGGAATTAAAGAAAGGAAGCCGTTGGCAATTTTTTCCGACAGTGAAAATTATTTTTTAATTGACCGACAAGGAATAATTTTTGAGCAGGTTGGCTCGGATTATCAAGGGCTAAAAATTAAAAACTTAATTTTAATTGAAAGTCCGAAATTGGGCCAGAGGGCGGTTGAGAAAGAAAAATTAAAACAGATTTTTGAAATTGAATCCAAGCTGAAAGACGAGTTAAAAATTTTAATTTCCGAGGCCTCAATTGTCTCTGAAAAAAGATTGAACATTAAAACCTTAGAAGGTTGGCAGATTTATTTTAACCCGACAAAAGATATTAAAAATCAACTTTTCAATTTAATTTTAACTTTAAGAGAAAAAATTCCACCCGAGGGTTGGAAAAATTTAGAATACATTGATTTAAGATTTGAAGGCAGGGTTTATTATAAATTCTTAAATTAGCGTCCTTGATAATTATTTTAAATTTATTATAATAGCAATATGACAGAAGAAGAAACAAAACAAGTAAAATCTGAAGAAGAAAAAAAACTTGAAAAAAAACTTGAGGACTGCCAGAAGCAAAAAGACGACTATTTGGCCGGCTGGCAACGTTCGCGCGCCGATTTTCTAAATTACAAAAAAGAAGAGATGGAAAGAATAGCTGGTTTTTTGAAATATGCCGAAGAAGAGTTTGTTTTAAAAATTTTGCCAATTTTGGATAATTTTGACATTGGAGAGAAAAAATTACCTGAAAACCTGAAAGAAAATGAAAGTGTCAGGGGAATTTTGCAAATTAAGACCCAAATTTTGGATTTTTTAAAGGTTTGGGGGGTTGAAGAAATAAAAACAACGGTTGGTGAAAAATTTGACCCGAATTTTCATGAAGCAATTGAGCAAGTTGAATTAAAAGATAAAGAGCCAGGTGTTATTGACGAAGAAATCCAAAAGGGATATAAAATTAACAGCAGGTTATTAAGGCCCGCCAGGGTGAGGGTTACCAAGTAATCCGAAACCCTGTACCGAATCCGAAGGTTCTGGTACTGGGGTAAAGGTAGTCAAATAAGCTCGGCAACAAAATTTCAGAATTTCCGCTCGGCGAACCATTCAGGGAGCACGCAGTCGGCTTAATTTGAAAAACGAGAGTAATCTTCAGCCGCTGCTATTACTCGCCAAGCCGCACCAGGACTTTCTGAATTTTCAGACCCAATCTAAGGCTTGGCTGCGTAATGCTCCCTTCATAGTTCGCCTCGCTGCAAGATTTTCTGAAACTTGTTGCCTCGCTTTCAATAAAACATATGAGTAAAATATTAGGTATTGATTTGGGAACCACTTTTTCGGCCATGGCCGTGATGGAAAGCGGAGAACCGAAAATTATTGAGAATAAAGAAGGAGCCAGAACCACTCCTTCGGTTGTTGCTTTAACCAAGGCCGGAGAAAGGTTAATTGGTATTTTAGCCAAAAGACAGCAGGTAACAAACCATAAAAACACTATTTTTTCCGCCAAGCGTCTGGTTGGACGACGTTTTTCCGACCCAGTGATTCAAAAAGACAAAAAACTTTTACCTTATGAAATAAAAGAGGCCTCAGATGGCGGGGTTGAGATAAAAATGGCGGAAAAATGGTTTAAACCAGCTGAAATTTCAGCCATGGTTTTGCAGAAACTAAAGGTTGATGCTGAAGAGAAATTAGGAGAAAAAATAACAGAAGCAATAATTACCTGCCCGGCTTATTTTGATGATTCCCAGAGAAAAGCAACCAAGGTGGCTGGAGAAATTGCCGGTTTTAATGTAAAAATGATTATTAACGAGCCAACAGCTGCTGCTTTGGCTTATGGTTTGACCAAAAAGGCAGGTCAGCAGATTTTGGTCTATGATTTTGGCGGCGGGACTTTTGATGTTTCAATCTTGGATATTAAAAAAGACCCTGATACAGTAGAAGTTATTGGCGTAGGTGGAGACACCCATCTTGGCGGAGATGATTTTGACCAAAGAATAATGGATTGGCTGGTTGCCGAATTCAAGAAACAGGAAGGCATTGATTTATCAAAAGATACCTTGGCTTTGCAAAGAATAAAGGAGTCGGCCGAAAAAGCAAAAATTGAATTATCTTCTGTTTTGGAAACGGAAATCAATCTGCCTTTTATTTCAGCCGATTCTTCGGGACCAAAACATTTTTACTATAAATTAACCAGAGCAAGGCTAAAAGAATTAGTCGCTGACTACATTGCCAAATCAATGGATTTGGTTAAACAAACCTTAAAAGAGACCAAACTTGGACCCAAGGACATAGAAGAGGTTATCTTAGTCGGCGGACAAACAAGAATGCCGGCTATACAGGATGCGGTCAAAAATCTTTTTAACAAAGAGCCAAATAAATCAATTAATCCTGATGAAGTAGTGGCAATCGGAGCGGCCATACAGGGCGCAATTATGGGAGGAGAGGCAAAAGAAGTTCTTTTACTGGATGCCACCCCCCTTTCTTTGGGTATTGAAACATTAGGGGGGGTGAACACCATTTTGATTCCCAAAAACACTATTTACCCAACAACAAAAAGCCAGATATTTTCCACGGCTGCTGATAACCAGACCTCAGTAGAGATTCATATTTTACAAGGAGAACGGCCAATGGCTCAAGACAATAAAAGTTTGGGCAGGTTTATTTTAGACGGCATTCCGCCGTCTCCTCGGGGACTTCCTCAAATTGAAGTAACTTTTGATGTTGACGCCAATGGCATTTTAAATGTTTTGGCTAAAGATAAAGCAACCGGAAAATCGCAATCAATAAAGATAGAGGGTTCAATTGGCATATCAAAAGAGGAAATTGAAAAAATGAAAAAAGAGGCGGAAATCTATTTAGCTGAAGACCAGAAAAAAAGAGAGTTAATTGAAGTCAGGAATTTAACCGATAATTTGATTTATACGACCGAAAAGACATTGAAAGAAATGGGAGAAAAAATTCCTTCGGATACAAAAAAAGAAATTGAAGAAAAACTTGAAGAATTAAAAAAAGTCAAAGAAAGTCATAATATAGAAGAAATAAAACAAAAAACAGCTGATTTGTCTCAGACAATTCAGAAAATCGGGGCAGATATGTATAAAGCCACTGACAAAGAAAAACCGGAGGGAGAAAAACCAAAAGAGGAACCGAAAGCCGAAGAAGGCGACTATAAAGAAAAACCTTAAAACTTAAAACGTGAAACTTGAAACCCAAGACGGGCTTTTAAAAATGTTTCATGTACATATTTCATGAGTAAAGATTACTATCAAATTTTAGGCGTGTCTCGGAATGCTTCTGCAGAAGAAATAAAAAAGGCCTTTCACAAGTTAGCCCATAAACACCATCCACACAAAGGCGGAGATGAGAAAAAATTTAAAGAGATAAACGAGGCCTACCAAGTTCTTTCCGATAAAGAAAAAAGAACCCAATATGACAAATTTGGCCGGGTTTTTGAACCGGGAGCAGAAACGGGTTTTGATTTTCAATGGGCTTGGGGGAAACCAGAAGGCGC
The DNA here is from genome assembly GCA_019923625.1 of Candidatus Nealsonbacteria bacterium. NCBI lineage: Bacteria > Candidatus Nealsoniibacteriota > Candidatus Nealsoniibacteriota bacterium. Next base: position 6,065 of record JAHXGN010000011.1, on the reverse strand, counting down.
TGATTTTGAAGATATTTTCCGAACCGATTTTGGCGACTTGAGCGAAATAATGGAAGATTTTTTCGGATTTGGCGGCCGCCGCCAGAAAAAAGATTTTAAAAAAGGAAAAGACATTGCCATTGATTTGGAAATTTCTCTGCAAGATACATTAAAAGGAAAGGAGCAAATAATAACTTTATATAAAATGATTAATTGTTCCCGTTGCGCAGGAACCGGAGCAGAGCCGGGAACAAAAATTCAGGAATGTTTTTCCTGTCGGGGCAAAGGCCAGGTTCAGCAAATCAAAAAAACTTATTTCGGCTCTTTTACCCGTTGGATAATCTGTCCGGAATGCCGAGGCGAGGGTTATCGGCCGGAAAAATTTTGTAATGTTTGTCAAGGCGAGGGAAGAATAAAAGCTCAGGACAATATTAAAATTTGGATTCCGGCCGGAGTTGATACCAATCAGGAAATTAGAATTGAGGGCAAGGGCGAAGCCGGGAAACGAGGTGGAAAATCGGGCGATTTATATGTCAGAATTTTGGTAAAGCGTCACCCGGTTTTTAAGAGAAGGGGAGATGATTTGTATATTTCTCTGCCTATAACCTTTACTCAGGCGGCTTTGGGAGATGAGATTGAAGCGCCAACTTTAGACGAAAAAAATTTTTTATTGAAAGTGCCGGCCGGCCTTGAATCCGGGAAAATTTTGCGAATTTCCGGCAAAGGCATTCCTCATTTTTCCGGTTACGGCAAAGGAAATTTATATATTGAATTGATTGTCAAAACGCCGAAAAAATTAACCAAAAAACAAAAAGAATTGTTAGAAGAGCTGAAGCGACAGGGAATATAAATCAAAACTAATGTTCAGGGTTCTACCCTGAACAGTTGCGAGAAAATTTCTAAAAGAAATTTTGTCTAGGGCCCCCGTAGCTCAATTGGTAGAGCAATTCCCTTTTAAGGAAGTGGTTCTGCGTTCGAGTCGCGGCGGGGGCATATTTTTAGAATAATAAAGTATAATAATAACATGATGGAAAAAAACAAAAAAATAATTTTCGCTTTTTTAATAATATCTTCAATCGGATTAAGTCTTATTGCCGGTTTTTTCTTTGGCAAGTTTCAGGTGGTTTGTCCGGTTTGTCCGGCCGAAGATGTTGATTTCTCCCTTTTTTGGGAGGCTTATCATAAACTTCAGGAAAAATTTGTTGATAAAGAAAAGCTTGATATTGAGAAGATGATTTATGGGGCCATTTCGGGAATGGTTCAGTCCTTGAACGATCCCCATACTATTTTTTTAACCCCAACTGAAACAAAAAAATTTTTAGAAGGAGTTGCCGGTCGCTTTGAAGGCGTTGGAATGGAAATTGGAACTAGGAAAGGTCAGCTCCAGGTAATTTCACCCCTAAAAGACAGTCCGGCAAAAAAGGCTGGCTTAAGAGCTGGCGACTTAATTATGGAAATAGATGGAAAGCCGACTACCAATATAACCATAATTGAAGCGGTTAACTTAATCAGAGGACCAAAAGGAACACAGGTTGTTCTGACAATTTATCGGTCTGGCTGGGAAAAACCAAAGGAAATTGAAATTACCAGGGCTGTAATTGAGGTTCCTCCCTTAAAATGGGAAATAATTGAAGGCAATATTGTTCATTTTGAACTTTACCATTTTTCTGACCGGTCTGGTTATGATTTCAGAAAAGCAGCCATTGAAATTTTAAGAAGCCCGGCTGAAAAAATAATTTTAGACCTTCGCAATAATCCCGGCGGCTATTTGGAGATTGCAGTGGAAATTGCCGGCTGGTTTTTGAATAGAGGAGAGATTGTGGCTATTGAAGATTTTGGCAATAAAAAAGAGCCGAAAACTTACTTTGCCGAGGGAAACGCTAAATTACTGCCTTACCCCCTAATTATTTTAATAAATGAAGGAACGGCTTCAGGAGCCGAAATTTTAGCCGGCGCTTTGCGAGATAACCGCGGTATAAAATTAATCGGCGAAAAATCTTTCGGCAAGGGCTCTATTCAAGAGCTGGCCGGATTAAAGGGGGGATCGGCTTTAAAAATTACCATTGCCAGATGGCTGACCCCAAAAAAAGAACTTATTACTGATAGGGGCTTGGAACCAGATATAAAAGTTGAAATGACTGATGAGGATTATGAAAAAGAGCGTGACCCACAGTTGGACAAAGCTATTGAAGTAATAAGAGAAATGAGATAGAATATGAATTAAAACGCAAAACGCAATGCTTAAAACGCAAAATCACAACTTAAAGTTCAAAACTAATTTATTGAAAAAGTTTTAAATTTTACGCTGTAGCTTTGAGTTTTACACTTTGAATTTTGAGTTTTTTATTATGCTGGTTATTCTTCTTCAAGACATCGAAAAACTTGGTAAAAAATATGACATAAAAGAGGTGGCAGATGGTTATGCCAGGAATTTTTTAATTCCTAAGGGCTTGGTAAAAGAAGCAACCAAGGAAGTATTGAAGTGGCTGGAAACCCAAAAAGAAGCAGAAGCAAAAAAAGCCGAACAAGAGCTTAAGAAAAACCAGGATTTGGCTTCAGCCATTGACGGTCAAGAAGTGATAATTCCCATTAAAATCAGCAAGGACGAGCAGCTTTTTGAATCAGTCACTTCTCAAAAAATTTTTGAAAAGTTAAAAGAGCTCGGTTTTGAAATTAAAAAAAGCCAAATTGAATTGGAAAAACCAATTAAGGAACTGGGAGAGTTTCCGATAAAAATTAAATTTAAACACAATCTGGAAGTAGAAATAAGAGTAATTGTTGCTGAGGAAAAATAATGCCAAAATATATTTTTGTTGCTGGCGGGGTGATGTCCGGCATTGGCAAAGGAGTAGCCACAGCCAGTATTGGAAAAATTTTGCAAAGCAAGGGTTTTAAGGTAACGGCCATTAAGATTGACCCTTATATTAATGTTGATGCCGGGACAATGAATCCCATTGAACATGGCGAGATTTTCGTGACCAAGGATGGTGTGGAGTGCGATCAGGACGTGGGAAATTACGAAAGATTTTTAAACGAGGAATTAACCACTGAAAATTATATTACCACTGGCCGAGTTTATCAGGCAGTAATTTCGCGAGAAAGAAATTTAGAATATGGAGGAAAATGCGTTGAAGTGGTTCCTCATATTCCAGAAGAGGTAATTTCTCGAATAAAAAAAGCAGCCAAAAAAACCAAGTTCAAAGAGCTTCGCTCTTCTCACGCTGAGCCTTGTGATAGCGAGGCGAAGGGGGAGAAGAGAACAAAATTTTCTTCGACCGCCTCAGCTAAAGCTTCGGCGGCTGATTTTGTTTTAATAGAAATTGGGGGAACAGTAGGGGAGTATCAAAATCTTCTCTTTCTGGAAGCAGCCAGAATGATGCGCTTGAAAGAACCAAAAAATGTTCTTTTTATTTTAGTCAGCTATTTACCAATTCCAGAAATGATTGGAGAAATGAAAACTAAACCGACCCAAACAGCCGTCAGGGCCCTCAATACAGCTGGAATTCAACCAGACATTATTTTAGGCCGCTCAAGAATACCTTTAGATGAACCAAGAAAAAGAAAAATATCTATCTTTTGTAATGTAGATATCAAAGATGTAATTTCAGCTCCTGATATTAAGTCAATTTACGAAGTGCCTCTTAATTTTGAGAAGGAAAATTTGGGAAATAGAATTTTGAAAAAATTTGGCCTGAGAACGAAGAAAAAGAATTTAAAAGATTGGGAGAGATTAGTGAAAGTGATTAAAACTGCTAAAACAGGGGTTAAAATCGGAATGGTTGGAAAATATTTTGAAACAGGCAAATTTACTTTAATGGATTCTTATATTTCCATAATTGAAGCAATAAAGCATGCCTGCTGGTTCCATAAAAGAAAACCCGAGATTTATTGGATAGGAGCTGAAAAATATGAAAAGAATCCCCAATTAGTTAGAGAGTTAAAAAATTATGATGGAATAATTGTTCCTGGCGGTTTTGGAAGCAGGGGAGTGGAGGGAAAGATAAAAGCAATTGAATTTTGCCGAAAACAAAAAATCCCTTTCTTGGGACTTTGTCTCGGAATGCAGTTAGCAGTAGTTGAATTTGCCAGGAATGTTTGCGGTTTGAAAAAAGCGAATTCAACCGAATTTTTATCAAACTGTCCCTGTCCGGTAATTGATGTGATGTCCGAGCAAAGAGCTCTTTTGAAAGGAAAAAAATATGGGGGAACGATGAGATTAGGAGCTTATTTATGCGAGATTAAGCCAAAAACCAAGGCCTTTTCAGCCTACAGGTGTAATTTTACCTCTGAACGTCATCGGCACCGCTACGAGCTAAATAATGAGTTTAGAGAGGTTTTAGAAAGGCGGGGGATGGTTATGGCCGGGATTAATCCTGAAAAAGATCTGGTTGAAATAATTGAACTCAAAAATCATCCCTTTTTTGTCGCCAGTCAATTTCATCCTGAATTTAAATCAAAGCCCTTAAATCCCCACCCCTTATTTAGAGAATTTGTTAGAATAGCGACGAAATTAAGAGGAAACAGATAATATATGCTTAATTCGCACGATCGTGCGAATTAGCAACATTATTAGAGTAACCTTAGTAACCAATGATACCTATTCCACATTAACAATTTTGGCGATCCGCTGAGAATTATCAAACCCTTTTTTTCTTTTAGTTGAAAATTTAACCAGCCCTTCTTTTAAAGCATAAAGAGTGTCATCGCTCCCACGGGCAACATTTTTTCCGGGTAGAAATTTTGTTCCTCTTTGACGAATGATAATACTGCCAATTTTTGTTTTTTGACCATCAAAAAGTTTAACCCCGAGGTATTTAGGACGCGAATCCCTGCCTAATTTAGTTGTTCCAGTAGCCTTAGTTTTTGCCATATAAAATTATGTTAGCAAAAATCAAAGAATTTGTCAAAGATTATCAATCCGATATAATATTAGTAATTGGCGTCATTTTAATTTCTCTCTTTTCTTTTGCCTTGGGCTATATCGTGGCAAAGCAACAAGAAAAAGAACCAATAAGAATAGAATTTTATGAAAGTAGCCATCATTGGAGCGGGAATAACGGGCCTATATTTAGCCTGGAAATTAGCTGAAAAAGGCGAGGAGGTGAAGGTTTTTGAAAAAAAAGAAAAAATTGGAAAGGAAGTTTGTTCTGGTCTTTTTTCAGAAAGAATTTTAAAATTCATTCCCGAGAGCAAAAAATTAATTCAAAATCAGATAGAGTCTTGTCTGATTCATTTCCCAAAAAGGACATTAAAAATTAATTTTTCTAGACAATTTCTGGTAATGAGCCATTTTGAACTTGATAATTTAGTTAAAAATAAAGCTCAAAGAGCCGGCGCGAAAATTATCTTAAATTATAATGTAACGAAGCAAGGCCTCGTTACATTACAAAATGGTTTTGAAAGGGTAATTGGTTGCGATGGAGCGAATTCGGTGGTCAGGGAAAAATTGGGCTTACCAACACCTGACTATCGTTTAGCAATTCAAGGATTTATTCCAAAAAGTGACTATTCAAGTTATGTGGAAACTTGGCCGGTAAAACAGGGTTTTATATGGAAGATTCCTCGGAAAAAAGAAATAGAATATGGGATCATCGCCAGCCCAAAAGAAGCTAAACTCCTTTTTGAAGAATTTTTAAAGGAAAATAATCTTCATTTAGAAAGAATAAATTCAGCAATAGTTCCCCAGGGTTTGATAATTCCTTCTCACTCAACCATTACCCTTTGCGGCGATGCGGCCGGTCTTACCAAGCCCTGGAGCGGGGGAGGGGTAATTTGGGGATTGATAGCCGCTGATTTGCTCTTAAAAAATTTTCCAGATTTTTTAAAATACCAAAAAGAAATAAAAAAGTTTTTTTCAGTAAAAATTCTTTTTTCGAAGATAGCTACTAAAATGGTTTATTTTTTCGGATTTAAAATTCCTTGGATTTTGCCGAAAAATTATAAAATTGAAAGCGATTTTTTAATGTAAATTTATGTCAGATAAAATAAAAAACATTCCAAAACACGTCGCCGTTATTCCTGATGGTAACCGGCGCTGGGCGAGAAAACGGGGATTAAAACCCTGGATTGGCCATCAAGAGGGGGTA
>JAHXGN010000010.1:14962-19164 GCA_019923625.1 Candidatus Nealsonbacteria bacterium | reverse complement strand
TTTTTACCAACAAAATCCGGACGCTGACGCAAGCAGGCAATCCCGCTCTCTGCAAGAGGGCGGGACCCCCACACCCTTTTTCTTTTTGCCTGCCTGCTTGGGCTTCGCCTTGAAATTTTTTTGGCTGACGGACATTATATTTTTTAGTCGCCCTTGTCCCACCGCACCCGTGCGCGGGTAACACAAAATAACTCCTTATTTTTTGATTTACGTTTTTATTTAGTTTTGGTATAATATACATAAATGTTGATAACTACTTACATTATACTATCTTAATAAATAATAGTAAATGATTACTACCTTATGACAAACAATAAAAGCGTTATAGCTAAAAACATAAAGAAATATCGCAAAAAGAAAGGTATTACACAGGACAAACTTTCAAAAATGGCGGATATTACCTACAACACGATTATAAAAATTGAATCGGGGGCAACTTATAATCCGAGAGTAGAAACATTAAAACAAATTGCTGACGCTTTGGGCGTTGGGATTGATGATTTAATGAAATAGTATTATGGATTTTTTAAATAAAGTTTATTTTAAGGATTCTCGTAAGATGGCGGAATTACCAAATAATTCTGTTCATCTTATAGTTACCAGTCCGCCGTATTTTAATATCAAAGATTATTCTCTTGATGGCTATCAACAAAATAAAAAATCAGAAAAAATGGTGGGGCAAATTGGCGATATTCCAAATTATAAAAAATATATTGAAGAAATGTTGAAAGTATGGAAAGAATGCGAAAGGGTTTTAAATCCGAATGGAAAATTAGTTATAAATACACCCCTAATGCCGATGTTAAAAAAAAGTTTAAACACTCATTATAATAGACATATTTTTGATATAAATAGCGATATTGAAAGTTCTATTTTAAATAACACTGACTTATTTTTGCTAGATGTTTTTATTTGGAATAGAACTAATTCTAGTAAGAAGTTAATGTTTGGAAGTTATCCTTACCCAAGAAATTTTTATGCCCAAAATACGATTGAGTTTATAACTGTTTATGTAAAAGATGGTTTATCTGAAAACAATTTACCAAAAGAAATAAAAGAAAAAAGTAAATTAACAGAGAAAGAATGGGTTGAATTTACAAAGCAGATTTGGAATATACCTATTCCAAATAAAAACGACCTTGCGTTCGGCGAACATTCAGCAATTATGCCTGAAGAGATAGTAAGACGATGTATTAAATTATATACTTATATTGGAGATGTTGTTTTGGACCCGTTCGCCGGTTCGGGAACGACACTGAAAGTGGCGAAAGAATTAAAAAGAAATTATGTTGGCTATGAGATTTCTAGAAATTATGAGAGGGTAATAAATTTGAAATTGGGATCATTGTTTTAAGCTTATGTTAAAAATCAATAAAATTTACCATTCAGATTGTTTTGAATTTTTAAAAAAGATTGATAATAAGTCTATTGATTTAGCGGTTGTAGACCCGCCGTATTTTTTGAATAAAGACGTTTGGGACACCTTTAATTCCCATAAAGAGTTTTTAGATTTTACATTTTCTTGGATAAATGCTTTAATCCCTAAAATTAAAAATAATGGGAGTTTGTATATTTTTAACACTCCCTTTAATTGTACCTTCATTTTATCTCACGTTTTGAAAAATGGTTTAAAGTTTAGAAATTGGATAACTTGGGACAAGCGAGACGGTCTTTCAAATGGGACGAAAAAGTATGCTAATGGTCAGGAAACAATTTTGTTTTTTACAAAAAGTAATGATTATATTTTTAATTATAATGATATAAGAGTTCCTTATGAGTCTACCGAGAGGATTTTTTATGCGAAAGATAAAGGCATTTTGAAAAATGGTAAAAGATGGTTTCCTAACCCAAAAGGAAGATTATGCGGGGAAGTTTGGCATATAACAAGCGAAAGGCATAAAAATAAAATTAATGGCAAGACACCGAAACTTCCACACTTTACTCCAAAGCCACTTGAAATGATAGAAAGAATAATAAAAGCAAGTAGTAACCGGGGAGATTTAGTTTTAGATTGTTTTATGGGTACGGGAACAACGGCGCTAGCTGCCAAAAAACTCGGTAGAAATTTTATTGGATGCGATTCAAATAAAAAATATGTTTTATTAGCAAATAAAAGATTAAAAACTGGTAAATTTTAATTCTATGGAAAAACTAAAATTGTATTTCAAAAATTTAATTGCCGAAAACACTTATCGTGGATGGCATTTGGTACAAGCTGAAAAAACGACACATAATAGCATAACGAGTGCCTTATTGGGAATAAAAAAATTTTCAGACAGTAAAGAAATTTTTACCGCAACAGATGAAAATTTAAAAAAACTAAATAGGGAAATGAAGCGCAAGGGTGGCAGAGAAAGTGCTTTATCAATGAGAAAACAAGTATTGGTAAATTTGGACACGCTGGGGTTTATTAAACGCTTCGGGGCGGGTCAAAAAATGAAAGTTCAACTTACACAGAAAGCATTTGAATATCTAGATTATGAAAATAAAGAATTTTTTATGGATGATTTTTTATCAAATTTCGAAATGAAAAAAGATAGAATGACATATTCAATAACACCTTACCCCGTTTTATTAAAGATATTATCCGATAACAAAATTCAAGATTTATCATTTAAAGAATTTCAATATTTTGTTTCTCAAATCAAAAATGAGAACGAAATCCAAAAGGCTATCGATTTAATCCTTGAATATCGTCAATTAACGCAAGAACAAAAAAATAAGTTAGATGAATTTATTAAGAAAGAATGTGATGACATTACAAAAGAAGCCGAAGATAAAAAATTGCCAAAGGAATATAAGAGAGATTATGAAAACTGGGCCAACAATGCGAAACATTCTCTTGAATTTTTTAATTTAGGTTCGCAAATCAAATTTTATGATAATGAGATTCATTTATTATTAGGAAGTGATGAATTTAAAAAGAGAATTATAGCAGACTTAAAGAAAATACAGGAAGCACCAATTGTTAGAAAACAAAAAATCCATTTTAGAAATAAAAAAATAATGGATGACCTTAAAAAGTTGTACGGTTATTATTGCCAATTTTGTGGCTATAATTTTTCTAGAATTCCCACCAAAAAAGGTTTTTATATTGAAGCTTCACATATAGTTCCGGTTAGTGAGCAATCAAAATATAAAGGACTTGATCTAAATTCGCCTGATAATATTGTTATTACTTGTCCAAATCATCATAAAATGATAGATGTCCACTACCCAGAATTTAAAAAGCGTTTAATTGTATTTGAAGATGGGAAAAAAGGACTAGAAACTAGCGATGGCAGGGTAAGGTTATATTTAACTCTTAATGAGCATTTATAACAACTAAAGCTCGTTATCTTGCCGTGCCAAATGAACTTGTGAAAGAAGCTATAGATTATACAAAAGGGAGTGGTGTTGGTGTAATGAATGAACACGGCAAGATTAAAAAAAGAGCAAGTTAAATATTATAGCCCGTCAGCCAAAAAAATTTCAAGGCGAAGCCCAAGCAGGCGGGCAAAAAGAAAAAGGGTGTGGGGGTCCCGCCCTCTTGCAGAGAGCGGGATTGCCTGCTTGCGTCAGCGTCCGGATTTTGTTGGTAAAAAGTTCTAACTTTTTCCAATAACCCGCTCCATAGCGGGATCTGACCCCTATCAAAGGGCGCGGGAAAGAAGAAGAAAAGAATAACGAGAGATTTTGGTAAGCAATTCCCGGTCTTTGCGTTCAATTTTGAGTTTTTTTATCAAAAGTAAGTCCTTGTTTAGAAAAATTCTTAAAATTTTAATAACATTCAAAGAAATTTCCTGTGTCATTTTTGCGTCTCCTCGCGACTGCGATTGTTTCAAAAAATTATCAGCGCAATTTTTACATATTGTTCCTCCCTGTTCAAAGTCAAAATAATTTTTTTCCGGAATTATTCTTTTTTGACAAACTAAACAAAGATAAAGCTCTGGTTGGTATCCTAAAATAGAAATAAGGTTCCAAAAAAAATAATAATATAACAATGAACAATGGGCAGTGAAGAATGAACAATTATTTAATTTATGGAAAATCTCGTCTAATAATTGCCAAATTTGATCATCTTTCTCTTCTCTAATAACTAAATTATCAAGAGTTTCAACAATTTGACACGCGATCTTTAATCTTGCCAGGTCTCCCCTGATATTTTGGAAGTTATCAATTAAAACAGCGTCGGTTAAAGTTTTATGCGCTTTTCCTTGAAT
>JAHXGN010000010.1:8820-14756 GCA_019923625.1 Candidatus Nealsonbacteria bacterium | reverse complement strand
CCTTTTGGCAATCCTTGCTGTTAGCCGGCCTTGTTTTGGGTCTGATTAATTTCTTTATCAAGCCGATCTTAAAATTAATTACTCTGCCTTTAAGAATTTTAACTTTAGGCCTTTTTGGTTTAATAATCAATATGGCAATTATCTGGATGATTGATGTTTTATTTCCGGAATTAATTATTCAAGGAATTATTCCTCTTTTTTGGACCACTCTTATTGTTTGGACAATAAACTTTCTTTTAGGAAACAACGTTCCCAGAAAATGGAGTCAGAACTAATTTGACCGCTCTTCAAAATTCGTAAAATTATGCTCTGCCCTTTTTGCAAACAGTCATTGGAAAAAATAATTTTTTATAATGTTGAAATAGATTACTGTCCTGCTTGTCTTGGTCTTTGGTTTGAGGAAGATGAATTAAGAACTGCCAAAGACACTAAAGATAAAAATATAAGATGGCTGGACATTGACCTTTGGGAAAAAAAGACCTCATTTAAAATCTCTCCCGGGCAAAAACTTTGCCCTATTTGCCGTTTCCCGCTTTACGAAGTAGATTATGGGGACTCTCAAATCAAAGTTGACCTCTGCAATTTATGTTATGGTATTTGGTTAGACAGGGGAGAATTTAAAAAAATTATTGAATACTTAAAAAACAGGGCTAATTATGAAGTTTTGAATAATTACACTAAAAATCTCGTTCAGGAATTTTGGGAAATTTTTATCGGGCCGGAAACCCTGAAAGAAGAACTCCTGGATTTTCTGATTATTCTAAAACTTCTCAATTATAAATTCATTATCCAGCACCCAAATATCAGTAAAGCCATTTCTCAATTGCCCAAATAAACGGAGGGGTCGGATAGTGGTTTATTCCACATGCTTGGAAAGCATGCGAGCGCAAGCTCTCGTGGGTTCGAATCCCACCTCCTCCGCCAGTTGGGAAAAGAGGTTGCTGGCTCGCCCGCTACGCGGGCGAGCCAGCCATTTTTCGGGGAAATTTCAAGCCGTTTTGAATTCAGTAGGGCCAAAAGCGGGCTTTTCTTTCTCTTGATTGTTTTGTTTTTATTTGTTATCATATACTTGTATAGAATTATAGCAGAACAATTTAATGTTATCAAATTATGGAAAATAATCAAGAAAATAAACTGGGAAAAAAGATAAAATCATTTCGGCTTAAACTTGAACTTTCACAGGACGAATTTGCCAGAAAAGCTGATATTCCTTACACCACGCTAACTAAAATTGAAACCGGCGTTATTAAGAAGCCATCAATCCAGACTGTTATGAAAATTGCCAGTGGTTTGGGAATAAGCATTGATGATTTAATGAAATAACTATGGAAAATTTTGAAATGCCGCAACAACCGAATAAACCAGAAGCAATTAAACCAACTGTGGTTGAAAAAGAAGTAGCCAAGCCATCTTTAGAAATTGTCAATGAACAAAAAGAAAAAGAGTGCCGACAACATGAGCGAGATTTAGTTGTCGAAAATCCTGAATTTGTAGGGATTAATTTTGATCATGATTATATTGTTGATGCAAGAAATTTTTGGTCGCAAGAACGATATCTTCAGTATATACAGGAAAGAGATGGGCAGATTTCAGATAAGATACGCTCTGCCGTAGAATCTGGCCAAGCTCAAAAAATACTTTCAGAGAAAAGAGAGAAGGAGGTTAGTAAAAAATCATCCTTTGATAAATATTTATCTAGTTTTGAGGGGAAATTACAACATGTTAGAGTTCATCCCGCTGGAGAATTATCGCCAATTGCTCCATCTCAAGCGCTTGAGATTAAACCAGACGGAACTTTCGATGTTGTAATTGCTCCAGAATTTGTCGATCAGATAAAAACGCTCCAAGAGCAAACTGGCGATTTAACTCTTGTAGTTCAATTTTATGATCATCGTCGCGGCAAAGAAAAATCATCTGATGTTCCTGAAACACAAGAACAGGTAGAACAATATGTTGCTATTTGTGAAAAGATTATTGAAAGTATTGGAGATGGTGTTCAGCTAGAAATAGGAAATGAAACCAACATTTCAAGAAGCACTGGCGCAATGTTCGCAGATAAATTACAACATGCCAGTCATGTAAACTCTACTGAATACAGTACGTTTTTCTTTGAAGTAGCAAAGAAAATAAAAGAAAAAAGTCCAACAGTAAAACTTTCAATTGCTGGTGTTGCTTGTTTTGACCCAACATATTTAAGAGAAGTTTTGACTGAAGTTAGACGAATACAAACAGAAGCCGGAATAGATAACGCACTAGTTGATACCATTAGCTTTCATCCATATAGAAAAAAACCAGATAGTGGGTCGATTGAAGTAAAAAATGGTAATTTTACTGTTAGCGAACTAGATTACGAAAGACAAATGGAAGAAATGCAAAAAATTGCTTCAGAGTTTGGCGTAAGGCTAAATGTTGGTGAAATTAATTTTCCATTTTCCGACCCGGAACAAGAGACAAAACTTGAGCAAGCAGTTTCTTTAACAGTAAAAAAAGGAATCGTATCTTTAATATATCCGGGAGTTAATGTTCATTAATTTGCCGCCAAAGAGGAAAATCAGTTATGATTTTACTTGTGGGTTATCGCCAAAGAAAAATCAGAGCACATAAGATTTATGTGCTCGACTGAGCACTAAAAGTTTTTAGTGCTCTGGCTTGAAATCGTCCAATCCGCTAATCTAAAAAATAGATTAATTTATTTTTTAAACATGAGTCAAATTGAAGAAATTAAAAACCGGCTGGACATTGTTGAGGTTGTCGGCAGTTATCTTAAACTTCAAAAAACCGGAGCCAATTATCGGGCTCTCTGTCCCTTTCATTCAGAGAAAAAACCTTCTTTTTTTGTTTCGCCGACCCGCCAAATCTGGCATTGTTTCGGCGGTTGCGGAACCGGAGGAGACATCTTTAAGTTCGTTATGCAGATTGAAGGGGTGGAGTTTGGCGACGCTTTAAGAATTTTAGCTCAAAAAGCCGGAGTTGAGCTTAAACGGCAAACGTCGGAATATAAAGAATGGCAAACAGAAAGAAACCGGCTTTATGAAGTTTGCGATTTGGCAACCAGGTTTTTTGAGAAACAACTAGAAGAAAGCAAAACGGGAAAAGAGGCGAAAAAATATCTTTTAGCTCGGGGAATCAAAGAAGAAAGTATAAAAAAATGGCGGCTGGGTTATGCTCCAGAAAGTTGGCGGGGATTATCTGATTTTTTAGTTAGCCAAGGATATAATAGAGAAGAAATAGTTAAAGCCGGTTTAGCTATACCCAAAGAACAAACCCAATCAGATTTAGAATTACAAACTACAAACTACAAACTACAAACTAATTTTTATGACCGATTCCGGGATAGAATTATTTTTCCGATTTTTGATTTAAATTCCAAGGTGGTTGGCTTTGGCGGTCGGGTTTTTAAAGAAAAAGACGAACAAGAGACGGCAAAATATATTAACATTCCCAATACTCTTTTGTATGACAAAAGCCAAATCTTATACGGTCTTGATAGGGCTAAAATAGAAATCAGGAAAAAGGACTCTTGTATTTTGGTTGAAGGTTACACCGATGTCATTATGTCTCATCAGACAGGGATTGAAAATGTGGCGGCTACTTCCGGCACGGCTTTAACGTCCCATCAATTGAAAATTTTAAAAAGATATAGCGAAAATTTAATTTTGGGTTTTGATATGGATATTGCCGGTGAATCGGCTTCAAAAAGAGGAATTAATTTAGCCCAGAATCAGGGATTTAATATCAAGGTTATCCGGTTGCCCGAAGGAAAAGATGCGGCAGAAACTATTGTTCAAAATCAAGAAGATTGGATAGAGGCTGTTGAAAACCCAAAATCAATTATGGAGTTTTATTTTGAATCAGCTTTTTCCAAAAAAGATTCAAAGACCTCGGAGGGAAAAAAAGAGATTTCCAAAACTTTACTTCCGGTTATTAAAAGAATTCCCAATCAAATTGAAAGGTCTTTTTGGACCCAAAAATTAGCCAAGGATTTGGAAGTTAAAGAAGAAGACATTTTTCAGGAGATGAAAAAAGTCAGATTGGAGGAAGAAATTTACGGCTTGGAACCGGAAGAAATAATCAACCTTCCCCAAAAAGGGAGAAAGGAACTTTTGGAAGAAAGATTATTAACTTTAATTTTAAAATCACCCTCCGATTCCCTCAACCTTTTAACCGAAGAGGACTTGGATTTTTTTTCTCCTCAAACCTGCCAACTTATTTCCCGGTTGAAAAAAGAAGAGAAGCCGGAAAATTTGCCGACAGAATTATTTAATTTATTGAATCATCTTTCTTTAAAATCAGAGATTGAATTAGAGGGTTTATCTCAAGAAGATTGTAAAATTGAATTTCAGGAATGCCAAAAAGAAATTAAAAACCTGGAAATTAAAAATAAATTAGACAGAATTTCTTTAGAAATTAAAAAAGCCGAAGAAGAAAAAAATTTTCCCAAAATTGAAGAATTAATTCAAGAATTCAATTATTTGGCAAAACAATTAACCAGATTCCAATAAAAAATCTATGGTAAAAATAAAAAAGAAAAAAATCAAGACAATCCACCGGCCGGCGGACAAAAAGAGAAAAATCAAAAAAGTAAAAATTAAAAAAACAAAAAAAAACCGAAAAATTAAAAGCGGTCAAGTTCGCCGGGGCAGGCCCCGAAAAAAAGCAAGCGCCCTACAAGGTAGGCCCAAAAAAGATTACGTCGGAACCCTGAAAAAGAGCAAGCGCCTTACAAGACAGGCAGGTGGGGTGCGGGGCAAGATTTTTTTGAACGATAAAATTCAGACACTAATTCAAAAAGGGGGTGACCGGGGGTTTGTTACTTTTTCTGAAATTTTATATTTTTTCCCCCGAGCGGGAAAAGACATCAAAAGTTTGGAATTGCTTTATGAAATTTTAGAAAAAGAAGGAATTAAAATCAAAGAAAGCAAAGAATTTTTAACTCCGGTTAAATCGTTAAAAAAGGGAAAAAAGGGAAAAGAAAAAACAATAAAAATAGATCCGATTCAACTTTATCTAAAAGAAATTGGTTCTTATCCTTTTATTTCGGCTGATGAAGAAAAAGAATTGTCAAAAAAAATTGAAAAGGGAGATGAAGAAGCCAGAAAAAAATTAGCCCGAGCCAACTTACGTCTTGTTGTCTCCATTGCCAAAAGATATATTGGCCGGTCTCCTCACTTAACTCTTTTGGACTTAATTCAAGAGGGAAATCTGGGATTATTCAGAGCAGTGGAAAAATTTGATTGGCGAAGGGGTTACAAATTTTCAACTTATGCTACTTGGTGGATTCGTCAAGCCATAAATAGGGCTTTAGCCGACCAGGCCAAGACCATTAGAATTCCGGTCCATATGGTAGAGACAATTTCCAAATATACTCAAATAAAAAGACGACTTTTGCAGGATTTGGGCAGAGAACCCCTGGCAGAAGAAATTGCTGCTGAGATGGGAATTGAAGTGGAAAAGGTTTATCAAATTATGAAAATTTCTCAAGAAGCGATTTCTTTGGAAACACCAGTAGGAGATAGTGAGGAAGATAGTATTTTGGCTGAATTTATTGAAGATAAAAAAGTTATTTCACCATCTTTGGAGGCGAGTAGAAACTTATTAAAAGAAAGATTAAAGGAAATTTTAGTTGATTTAACACCCAGAGAACAAAAGATATTAATAATGAGATTCGGTTTGGATGGTGGAGTTACCCACACTTTAGAAGAGGTTGGCCAAGAATTTAAGGTGACCAGGGAAAGAATTCGCCAGATTGAAGCCAAATCTCTTGAAAAAATCAGGGAACATGATAAGCTAAGAAAATTGAAAGATTATTGATAAATTTTTAATTAGTATTATTATTAATTAATATTCCGCAATGGGGTAACATCGAGGCAGAGAGTTTATAAAAACAAAAATAAAATATTCCGCGGTGGCGCAATGGTAGCGCGGGTGCCTGTAAA